>NZ_WOWT01000008.1:0-147821 GCF_009746545.1 Oceanobacillus sp. AG | reverse complement strand
AATACAGCTTGAATCTTTTCATCCAATGTGTGTTTCATTACTCGCTTAGACATAATAAATGCTCCCTTTTATAGTAATAGAGATTTTTTATTATTTCTCTGTCTACTATAAAGGGAGCATATCACAGTGCAAGTGTCCCGATTGGGACATTTGCACTGACCCCCTGTCCCGATTCTAATAATAGTTACTGAATGTGTTTAGTTGTTCTATGTTTGTGATATCTTGGGATAGTAACGGTACATGGATGAGTTTTTGCTGCTGGAATGTATGTTTAATTTGTTCCAAGTACCGCTTTTCGTATTCTTTTCTCTTTATGAGAAATGCGCCGTCTGCTTCTTTTGGCAGTATTTTATTCACGATGACTGTACGGACATGCAGGTCATATTTAGCTAATAAATCAATTGCTTTTTTCGTTTCTAAAATCGGCAGCCTTTCTGGATTGAGTACAAAGATAAAGCTTGTCTTATTTTGATTCAACAGAATTTCCCGCGCTTTACTGAAACGATTTTTTCTTTCCAACAATACTTCATAAATTGGATCTTCAATTGGTTCCCCGTCATTCAATAACTGTACATAGTTTTCATTTGTTTTTTTCTTTTCTTGAGCATTCCTTCTATCCAAACCCCCATCAGTTCCGGCAAGGTTAAGAGCCTGATTGTATGTCCGGTAGGTGCAGTATCGAATACAAGATGATCATAATCTTCACTTCCCTCAATAATAATGGAGATTAGCTTATCGAATAATGCTGCTTCATCTGCACCGGGTGAAGCTTTTGCTGTGTCCAGCTGGCGATAAACTTCGTCAGCCATGCTGGAATGAACGACTCCTTTTATATTAGCTTTGACTGAATTAATATATTTCGTCGTCTCATACTCCGGGTCAATTTCAAGTGCATATAAATTTGGAACGATTCTTCTCGCTTCTCCTCCAATCTTCACGGAGAAAATATCACCGAGATTATGAGCGGGATCTGTGGAAATAAGTAAAGTTTTTTTCCCTGCTGCAGCAAGTTTCCAGGCGATGGCTGAAGCTGAGGTTGATTTCCCTACACCGCCCTTACCGCCAATAAATAAAATCTTCTTTGTATCGTTTAGCATGTAAACCCACCTTTCAAGAATAATTCAACAGCAGCGAATACCAGATAGGGGAGACTTCTCCATGCCCATCCGTAAATGCCAGTCGTGGAACTTTTCGATCATGTAAGGATAGAGTTCCAACGTATAGTAATAGACGGGATTAGGAATCCCGATCATCTCCGAGTATAGTAAGAGTAAAAATATATCATCCTCTTCCCGTAATTCACGAGCGATTTCCGTACGATGGGGCATACGGATGATTTCTTCATATATCTCAATAATCCGTTTCACACGGTCCAACATCATAACACCTTCTTTTATAATTAATATAAGAAAAGGGACCAAATGAATGATCCCTTTACAATTACTTATCCCTCGCTTAATCGTCCGCGTTCTCTTGCTCAAATTTCCCTCTAAATACTTGTATCGCTGTCAGTGTTATCCATACGGCAAAGACGAAGATAATTGCTCCAAGGACAAAGAGTAAATTATTCGCTTCATTTCCGAACCAAATCCATTCAAAGAACACTTGTTGGAACATGGCGTACAAGGTCATGAACATGACAAAAATCATCGGTATGAGAGTAACAGCATAATTTATGCCTCTACGCTTCAACCAAATGGAAATGAGTAGTAAACTGATCCCTGCAAGCAACTGGTTCGATGTTCCAAAGAGTGGCCAGATTAAATATCCACCAGAACCAAATCCGCTCGGGCCTTCAGGAAGGATTGCTAAGGCAGCACTAGATAAAACGGCAACAGATGTAGCAACATGTTTCTTCGTAAGTGGTTGCACATTATATTCCGCACCAATCTCCGCAATAATATACCGCATCAGTCGCACTGCAGTGTCTAACGTCGTCGCCGCGAAACTTACAACAATGATCGAAACGATCGTTACTGAAATATGAGCAGGTATTCCAAGTCCGCCTGCAAGCACGGATGCACCTTCGACGAAATTCCCAAGCCCAGCAGCATTTGCAGCACTGAAACTGGAATATGCTTCTTTAAAAGCAGCTGTATTGTTAAATAATGTTGCGACTGCAAGGATGGAGATAAGAGCTAATATACCTTCTCCAACTGCTCCTAAATAGCCAACAAACCGAGCGTCCGTTTCTTTATTCAATTGCTTCGCCGATGTTCCCGATGAAACGAGGCCGTGGAAACCGGATATGGCACCACAAGCGATTGTGATGAAGAGTAATGGCAGCCAAGGAGTATCCGGATTTGCGTTTGTTGCCGGTGCTGTAATCGTAGGGTTTGTAAATAAGAGACCGAGATAAAGAATACCTAGGCCAACGACAAGTTGATGAGAATTAATAAAATCCCTTGGCTGAAGGAGCATCCATACCGGCAAAGTTGAAGCAAAGTAGACATAAATCATTAATATGACGATCCAGATCATAAACGCTGTTCCAACTGCACCTAAACCGAAAAGACCAGCCCCATTTTCACCGCCCATATATTGGACGAGATCGATTTGCAGAAATTGGTATTCGGCAGCAAGAATTGCAGCCAAATACATTACAGCAAGGGCAATTAACGAGGGAACGAGCATTTTCGCTTTCCGCTTGTACACCGCAAAACCAATCCAGACGGCTAAAGGAATTTGAATGAATACAGGGAATACACTTGCTGGATAGGAAATAAATAGATTAGCAATCACCCAAGCAAAGACAGCATTAACCATTAGAACGAGCGTAAGAATGATAAATAAAAACAGGATTTTCCCTCGTCTACCGATTAATTTTTCCGCAATGGTCCCGATGGATTGTCCTTTATTTCGCACTGAAATTGCCAGTGTTCCGAAATCATGGACTCCTGCTGCAAAAACCGTACCAAGGATAACCCATAGAAATGCTGGAAGCCAGCCCCAATATAATGCTATTGCGGGGCCTAAAATCGGGGCAGCCCCCGCTACCGAGGTGAAATGATGTCCCCATAGAATAATCTTATTTGTCGGAACATAATCGACCCCGTCATTGTACCTGTGGGCAGGTGTGACATAGTTCGGGTCAAGTTTGAAAATTCTTTCCGCCACAAATCTGGAGTAATAGCGATAACCGAGTGCCAACATAAGCATTCCAATAATAGCTACTAAAATTGCATTCACAGCATGTCTTCCTCCTTTATCACGTATTAACGGTCTGTAATACCCCCACCTCTAAACAAGAGGGAAAACCAACATGTGAAGGTGGGGGATATACAGTCCGTAAATACCTGATTCTGTTCAACTAACATTCAGTGGGGGAGGGAAAGGAAAGGGAAGGAAACCCCCAATGAATGAAGTTTCACTTTATCATAAGCTACTATTATGTATATTTTATTGGCTATAAAACATGAGAGATAATTTTAACCGTAAATAATTTGGAGAATATATAGAAAATCTATTCAACTTTGTTGACTTTTCTTTCTGAATAGATATATTATTAGAACAAGTGAATAAAGAAGATACACCTACTTGGAAGCGTTTACAGGTTGAGTTGTTTTGTTTCCAGGAAAATTATCCAAAGGGAGGCTACATAAATGCACACGGATGTTGGGGGAATTCAAGAAATCGTAAGGGAGAGCCAGTTGGTCCAGCCGACAGAGGAGGAACAGCAGAAAACGGAGCTTGGCAACAGTGAAGCTTTTACTGCATTATTGAAACGTTCACAAGAAGAGCCAGAAGCGTTTTGGGCGGAAGTTGCGCGAGAGTTGCACTGGTTTAAACCTTGGGAAGAAACGATGACGGGTGAATTGCCGAACTTTGAATTCTTTAAGGGCGGAATCAGTAACCCGTGTTATAACCTGCTAGACCGTCATGTTGAAAATGGCGCCGCTAATAGGACCGCGCTTATCTGGGAAGGGGAAGACGGGAAGACGAGTTTTTATACGTATCAGATGCTTTTAGCTGAAGTAAGTCGTTTTGCCAATGTCTTAAAGTCTTTTGGAATTAAAAAAGGTGACCCGGTTGCGATTTATTTGCCGAATCTTGCAGAATCCTTTATTGCGATTCTAGCATGTTTCCGGCTTGGAGCAGTATATAGCACAATTTTTTCAGGTTTTTCTGAGCAATCTTTACGTGACCGTCTACAAGCCTTTGAGCCGAAAGTAGTTGTAACTGCCGATGCAGCTGTCCGGCGCGGGCAAACAATTCCGCTTAAGCGTAAAGTGGACCAGGTTGTCCGGGATATTACAAGTGTTGCTGGTGTGATTGTTGTTGACCGGTTAGGAACCGAAATTGCAATGAAAAAAGGGCGAGATGTATGGTGGCATGAGGAACGGAAAAAAGTATCGCTCCATTGTGAACCGACGCCAATTGAGGCGAATGAGCCTGGAATAGTGTTTTATACGAGTGGAACAACTGGAAAGCCTAAAGGGGTAGTACACTCGGGAATGGCTTTTGTTATTCAGAATTATATTTATGCGAAGTATCATATGAACCATCGTCCTGACGATGTGTTTTGGTGTACGGCTGATGTGGGCTGGCTGACAATGCATATTTGGGGTGTCGCAGGTTCCTTGGCTAACGGGGTAACGACGGTTGTTTATGACGGGGCACCGAACTATCCGAATCAGGACCGAATCTATCAAATTATTGAAAAGTACCGTGTCAATAAGCTTTTCACAGCTCCTACAGCACTAAGGATGCTGCGGAGTCTTGGTGAGAAGACGCTTGAAGCGTATGATTTGTCTTGCCTGGATGTTGTATCTCTCGTCGGGGAGCCATTTGATCCAGATACGTGGCACTGGACAAGAGATGTTTTTGGCGCTGGCAAAATATGTGTAAATAATACGTGGGGACAAACAGAAACGGCGGGGACTCCTCTTGCTGGGGCAGCTTGGCTGACACCGATGAAGCCTGGTTCTGCCGGAGTTGGCTTTCTTGGAATTGATGCGGCCGTTGTCGATGCTGCAGGTGAACCGGTTCCAGCAGGTACACTCGGAAACCTTGTCATCCGTAAGCCATTCCCGATGCTTTGCCGGACGTTATGGAAAGAACCAGAGCGTTATCATGCGACCTATTTTAGTCAAGTAAAAGGGAGTTATTATGCGAGTGATATTGCTCTAGTGGATGAAGATGGTTATTTCTGGGTTGTCGGTCGTTCCGATGATGCCTTTAATGTATCCGGTCACCGCTTGAGTACAATGGAAATTGAAAGTGCTGTACTTGAGGTTTCAGGGGTATCGGAAGCTGCGGTCATTGGTGCGCCGGATAAAATTAAAGGGGAAGTACCAGTAGTTTTTGTGACGGTTGCAGACGGTTTTGTTGGAAATGAAGAATTAAGGGAAAATATTGAAGCGAGTATTGTTAAGGGGATTGGGCAAATAGCAAGACCACGTGATGTGTTCTTTGTCGAGGCGATGCCGAAAACAGTCAGCGGTAAAATTATGCGCCGACTATTAAAAGAACTGCAAGTAAAGGGAGATGTCGCTGGGGACTTAACTGGTCTAGAGGACCCGACAGCAATCCAGCAGATCAAGAAAATAGTCACTGCAAAGAAAAACTGAATGTGGGACATTGGGGTCAGAGCATTTGTCCCGCTGGGACAAACGCTCTGACCCCATGTTTCAATTATCAGAAAGTAGGTTATAGATTAAATGTAGCATTACATAGTTGGCGGTGGGTGAACGGATTGCCATTGTGGCTACAAAAAACATAAGGGGAGAGGATTTTAGATGGAAAAAGGGTTAAGAAAGCTTGGAGTCTTAGCATTTTTGTTCGGGCTAGTAGCACTGCTTGCGGCATGTGGAACGTCCGATGATGGAGATTCAGACTCCGCTGCCGAAGATGGGGATTATGACTTGGAAGATGCTTATACGGTTGTTAGTGATAATTCCTTCGTGCCCTTTGAATTCGTGGAAGACGGGGAACTTGTTGGTTTTGATATTGAATTAATTAAAGCGATTGCGGAAGAAGCAGGCTTTGCAATTGAAAATGATGAAATTGAGACGACGAACTTTGACGGAATTATCCCGGGACTGCAGACCGGTCAATTTGAAATTGCGATTGCTGGGATGAGTATTACGGAAGAACGCGCAAAAGTGATTGATTTCTCCGATCCATACTATGAATCTGGGATTGCAATTGGTGTGTTATCTGATCGGGATGATATTAACGGACTGGAAGATTTGGATGGGAAAACGGTAGCAACCCGCCTCGGAACTACTTCCGGGAACTACTTAAGAGAGCATGTTCCGGGCGCGGAAATCAATGAATATGAGCAAATGGATCAAGTTTATCTTGCTGTGGAAAATGGCAGCGCAGATGCAGTTATGTATGATCTTCCGAATATTGAATATTATATTGCAACAGAAGGAAATGGCAGATTGAAGGTCGTTGGTGATCTTTATCAGGCAGAAGACTATGGCATTGGTATAACAGCAGGGAATGAAGATTTAGTTGCTGCGATTAACGATGCATTAGCTACACTAAGAGAAAATGGAACATATGATGAGATTTATAATAAATGGTTCGGTGATGCAAGTAATGGTGATGCCGATGAAGAGGAAGAAAAATAGGTTATATTACGTAATCATAAGGCTTATCCGTTCCTGATAAGATAAGCCTTATTTTAATTGGAGAGGTGAAAAGATGCTGGAGCGATTTGAGCGTTTTAATTGGGCAAGTGTGATTGATTTCTTACCAAACTTAGGAACCGGGCTTTATTATACTTTATTAATCTCGGTAGTTGGACTGTTAATCGGTTTTATTTTAGGCGGGGTTTTCGGTCTTGGACGGATTTCTAAGAATAAATTTTTTTATGTAGTGTCTTCCATCTATGTAGAAGTGGTGCGTGGTACTCCAGTGCTTGTGCAAGCGATTTGGGTTTTCTATGCCTTACCGCTTATTACCGGATACAATATGGCTTCCGTAGCAGCCGGGATAGTCGTTATTTCGATTAACTCTGGTGCTTATATTGCGGAAATTGTCCGCGGGGCCGTTCAATCGATTGATAAAGGTCAGCATGAAGCAGGACGTTCCTTAGGGCTCAATCAGTCACAGACGATGCAATATATTATTTGGCCGCAAGCATTTAAGCGGATGATTCCTCCCTTAGGTAACCAGTTTATCATTAGTATTAAAGACACGTCGCTATTATCTGTTATTCTAGTTCCGGAGTTGATGTTCCAGGGTAGATTAATAGCTTCAAACCATTTTAATGCCGTTGAGATATATACGACAGTAGCGGTATTTTACTTGGTGATTACGTTGTCCCTTTCTTATATATTACGTTACGTTGAAAGAAGGTTGGATATCCAATGATTACGGTGAAGAATTTGCATAAATCGTTTGGAAACAATGAAGTTTTAAAGGGAATTAATTGTGAGATTGCCGATGAAGAAGTAGTTTGTGTGATTGGACCGAGCGGGTCTGGTAAGAGTACATTTTTACGTTGCTTGAACTTACTTGAAGCTATTACGGATGGAGAAGTAATTATAGATGGAGATAACTTAGGTGATCCGAAAATAAATATTAATAAAATCCGGACAGAAGTCGGGATGGTGTTTCAGCATTTTAATCTATTCCCGCATAAGTCAGTTATTGAAAATCTAATGCTTGCACCAATGAAAGTTAGAAAAATATCTAAAGCGGCGGCGAGGAAGCGGGGGATGGATTTGCTTGAAAAGGTGGGACTTGCGGAGAAAGCGGAACAATATCCATCCCAACTTTCAGGCGGTCAGCAGCAACGGGTAGCAATCGCCCGGTCCCTTGCAATGGAACCGAAATTGATGTTATTTGATGAACCGACATCAGCCCTCGACCCAGAGCTTGTTGGGGAAGTGCTTGAAGTAATGAAACGTCTTGCAATGGACGGGATGACGATGGTAGTTGTTACTCATGAGATGGGTTTTGCCCGTGAAGTGTGCGATCGGGTCTTCTTTATGGATGAAGGGGTCATTATGGAGGAAGGAGACCCTAATCAAATCTTCACCGATCCGCAAAACAAACGAACGCAAGCATTCCTGAACAAGATTCTTTAACGAATCGGGACATGGGGGTCAGAGCATTTGTCCCAGTGGGACAAATGCTCTGACCCCCATGTCCCATTTTTTTATCATCTCATGTAGAACTTCAAGCATGTTATACACCTTCTCGTTTTTTTTATATGGATTTTTGTCATAATGAAATCAAAAAGAAAAGGAAGGTGATGGAAGTGCTGAAGTTGGATCAGATAACAAAGAAGTATGAAAAGAAGACTGCTTTGGCAAATATCTCATTGGAAATTCCGGCAGGTGTATGTTTTGGATTGGTCGGGCCGAACGGGGCTGGGAAATCTACCTTGTTGAAAATCATTGCCAGCGTCATTCGCAATTTTCAAGGGAAGATTCGGCTGACGAATCCACGGATGAAGATTGGTTATGTTCCCCAGGAAATAGCTCTTGAAGAAACAGTCACTGCCCAGGATAATCTTGTTTTTTTCGGTAAGCTTTATGGACTTTCCGGGAAGGTATTGGCGTTAAGGACAGGGGAAGTCTTGGAAGAAATCGGTCTTACGGAACGCGCGAAAGATAAAGTGACGACCTTTTCCGGTGGGATGAAGCGCAGGTTAAATATCGGCTGCGCGCTCTTGCATCAACCTGATCTCATCATTATGGATGAGCCGACGGTCGGAATTGATCCGCAGTCCCGGCGGTATATTTTTCAAATGATTGAGCGGTTGAAACAGGAGGGGGCAACGATTATTTATGCGAGTCATTATATGGAAGAGATTGAACGAATTTGTGATGAAGCTGCATTTCTCGATCACGGTAAAGTTGTGGAAATTGGCAGGATTTCAATGATTTTAGAAAAACATGGTAAACCTTCAATATTCGTAAGTGGAAACGACTGCATGCCGTCCGGACTAGAAAGCTTTGGAATGATTCAAGAAAAAACAGAAGGCTATTTGCTTATTACGCGTGATCCGCTTCAGGCGATGGAATATATCGTGGGATATTGTAAGCAGAATGGCAGTCATCCGGAACGACTGGAGCTTGCGAAACCACGTCTGGAAGATGTTTTCTTTTCTTTAACAGGAAGTCAATTAAGAGAATAAGGGGGGCACATCATGAACGCGATCATCAAGTTAGAATTAAAAAAGAACATTCAAGACCGGGGAATGATTTTTTGGACGCTTGTTTTACCGATTTTGTTTACTGTATTATTTATCTCCGTATTCACTTCAGGACTTAATGAAGCAGAGAGCCAGCCCGTGATACTATCAATTGTTCCGGGCTATACCGTAATGTTCGTCTTCTTTATTATGATAACGATGACAGAGTCGATGATAAAGGACCAGAACAACGGTCTCGTTGCTCGGATTGCAAGCACCCCACTTTCAAGTTATTTATATTTACTAGGCAAATGGGTTTCCTACATGTATATTGTTTTTATACAGATTGTTATATTGTTAGTGTTTGGAAAAGTTGTCTATAACGTTCCAATTGAACAGTTGTTTTATATCATTGTTCTTGCGTTCATTTTGACATTTATGGTGACTGGGATAGGTCTTGCGCTCGCCATTCTTGTAAAAACGACAAATATGGGGATCGCACTTACGCAGGTGCTTGCATTAGGTGGCGCCTTAATTGGGGGATTGTGGATGCCGCTTGAAATGATGCCTGAACTATTGCAGACAATTAGCAGGTTCACACCGCAATATTGGGGACACCAGGGTTTTCGTGAGGCGATGACCGGGACACTTGCGATGGGGGATTTCTTTAAAATCTCAAGTATTCTGCTAGGTTTCGGTATCTTAGGATTTATACTAGCACTCATCGGTTATCCGAACTTTCTTAAACGAACAACGGGATAGGGGAAAGGGGGAGCTTCATGAAGATCAATATCGAAATTGATGATCAATATGATGAAACTTCCATCACGATTCAGACAAATGAATGGACAGAAGAGTTGGAAGAGATTGTAAAAATCTTAAGACGGAAAAATAGGAAGCGAATATTCGGGATGGAGGATGAGCAGACGATCCTCCTTGACCCGAAAAAGATTGATTTCGTTTATGCGGAAAGACGGAAAGTGTTTGCTTGTATGGGAAAGCGTCAAGTGGAAATTCGCATGAAACTGTACGAAGTGGAGGAGTTGCTAGCCCCGCATCATTTCATGCGCTTTTCCAAATCGGTCATCGGAAATTTAAGTCGAATTGAACGGTTTGAATTAGCTTTTAACGGGAATCTGTGTGTGTTTTTCCAGTCGGGAAATAAAGAATATATTACACGAAAATATGTGACGGCAGTAAAGAACAAGTTAGAGATGGGAGGCGATAACGGTGGTAATGGAAGCAATTAAAAGAAGTATGATGGGAATAGCGTTTGCAGGTATCATTTCATTAATTGCAATAACGATTCTGAAATTTACCGAGACGGAAACGACAATTTCTGAAATCTGGCTGGCCATGCTGCTATCATACGTACTCGGTATTTATTTCGGCTTATCTTCTTTCATCTTTACAGAAAATGGCTTGAGTATGCTTAAGCAAACGATAATCCACTATTGTATGTCCGTTGTCGTTTATTTCATCATCGCATTGTTCGGTGGTTGGGTACCGTTCACCTTTGTTGCCATACTTGTGACAACACTCGTGTTTACTGGAGTATATTCGATATACTGGACAGCTTATTACCTCTATTATAAAAAGGTAGAAGAGAATTTAAATAAGAGTTTACAGCGAGGCAGGGGCTCAGATTCAGATCTGACGTGACCCTGTTTCTCCCCGCACGAATCTTAGCACATGTTTCATCTGTTGATTCTGTTGCAAGGGAAAATATGCTTGAAATGGACACCCGATATCCTGCGCGCGCCGGGCTACTGTTTCAATTGTAAACTCGGACGGATTTAAATCTGTATCGACTTCATCCCAAAATAAAGGAGTGGCAACGGTACCTTCTTTTGTTAGTCTTGGGGAATACGGTGCGATAATCGTTTTCCCTTCTCCGTGCTGTACATAATCAATATATAATCTCCCGGCTCTTTTCTTTTTCATCCGCTCTGTTGTGAAATCATCGGGATAATTTGTTGCCAATGTTTTTGCAATCGCCTCTGTAAAAATTGCTGTTTCCTCATATGTCATACTGCCTTCGCGGATTGGAATGTGGATCTGGAGTCCTTTATTTCCCGATGTTTTAATAAACGAATGAAGCTTCAGTTCATCAAGGAGAATCTTAATTAATTGTGCCGCTTGTACTGCCAGATGAAAGTGGTTCCTGTCTGGCGGATCAAGGTCAAAGACAATCTCACACGGAACTGTGCTGCTGCTTCTCTCAAAAGGAATATGGTATTCGATTGCCCCGTGATTAGCGAACCAGCTCAGTGTTTCCAAGTTGTCACAACTAAAGAAAGTTTCTTCCTGTTGTCGTATCGCGGTTACAAATTCTGGAGCATAGCTTGGGAGGTGTCTTTGGAAAAAACTTTCTTTATCAACCCCATCAGGTGCCCGGATAATCGTGAGCAAGCGACTATTTAAAAATGGAAGAATATAAGGAGAGATTTCCCTTATGTAGGTGAGAAGGTCTCCTTTCGCAAGCTTGGGTTCTTTCCAGAGCAGTTTGTCTGTATTGGTAAGGGTAATTTCTTTAGGAAGCATGGCTAGATCAAGCTGCATTTTCTGAAACGTACAGGCTTCCGGTTTCATCTCTGGTATAAGTTGAACAAATTCAGGTTCCCGTAATTCATTGTCATATAAATCGAGAGTGTGGACCGCCGTGCAAATCGCTGGGGGAACGGTGTAACGGTTCCCAGCCTTTTTTCCATTTTCAATAAAAAATTGCTTTACCGTTGTGTAAGTTTCCGGATCTAAGCCATGCTTACATTTTCCCATATCTATTACATTTCCGTTATGATAGACGCCGACATCGAAATAGCCGTTTTCCGTGTCGAAAGCTGTTAAGAATGTGAAAATCTGCCGCCAATTTTTTACTTTTTTCCAATCCTGATGGTTTTTCCCCTTTTTATATTTGCTCGTTAGCCGTTTGGCGACGATACCTTCTGCCTTTGAGTCGAACATTGTTTTTATAGTTTTTTCTTTACTGTAATAAACCTTTACCGGAAAGACCCGCGCGGTATATGTTGTTAATATTTCTTCCAAAATAGCTTTTCGGAAGCTAAGTTTTTCTTCGGTATAATTCTTTCCATTTGCTTGCAAGACATCGAACACAATAAAGTTTGCCGGGCGAGAGGCTGCTGCTTGTGTGATTTTTATATTGTTCTTCATTCTTCCGCGGATTTGAATTTCAGCAAAGTTAGCCTGATAGCGGTTGTTTAACACAACAAGTTCCCCATCTAAGGTGAGTGGCAGAAACTTTTTCAAAGAAGGAAGCATATCCTTAAGACTTGCGGTAATTTCCGGAAACTTTCCGGTGATGTTATGATTATTTTTACTCTGTAATTGAATCCGTTCATCCGTCGTTATCGAAAGAACAGCGCGGAAACCATCATATTTAATTTCATATAACCATTCATCCCCCGTAGGTATATCCTCTATGTAGATAGGTTTCATAATCATCTTCAGCACCTCCTTTCCTTAAATTATGTAATTTGCGTCATAATAAACTGCATAAATAATTTTTGACTATACAAACTAGCTGTAAAGGAGGGATTGTGAGTGCATACGATGTGGAAAGGAACAATCAGCTTCGGGTTAGTTAGTATCCCTGTGAAGATGCATGCAGCAACAGAAAATAAAGATGTAAAGCTCCGCCAATTGCACAAAGAATGTCAATCACCGATAAAGTATGAGAAAGTTTGCCCGGTTTGCGATGTTGAGCTGAAGAATGAAGATATCGTAAAGGCTTATGAATATACGAAAAATAAATTTGTTGTCCTCGATGATGAGGACTTGGAAAATTTACGAAAAGAACAGGAAGATAAAGCGGTCGAAATTATCGATTTTGTGAGCCTCGAGGATATTGATCCGATTTATTTTGAGAAAAGTTATTATCTATCCCCGAATGAAGGGGGAGGTAAAGCTTACGGATTACTGCGAAAAGCGTTAGAAGATACTGGAAAAATCGGCATTGCGAAAATAATTATCCGCCAGAAGGAACAACTAGCTGTTATTCGGGTATATAAAAATACAATTGTAGTGGAAACGATTCATTATCCGGATGAAGTACGGAATGTGGCAGATGTACCGAATGTACCGGAAGAAGTGAAGATTGTGAAGAAAGAATTGGATGTCGCAAAAATGCTGATTGAACAGCTGACAACGAGCTTTGATCCGGAGAAATATCAGGATGATTATCGCACAGCTTTACTTGAGTTAATTGAAGAGAGAAAAAATAATGCTGAAACAACAACTGCAAAAGAAAAGCCGTCACCGGATAATGTAACGAATTTGATGGACGCACTCCAAGCATCGTTAGATCGGGCTAAAAAAGATAAACCAAAACAAACAAAACGTAAAACCACACCAAAGAAAAAAGTTGCAACATAAATCGAAAGAGGGACATGGGGTCAGAGCATTTGTCCCCGGGACAAATGCTCTGACCCCATGTCCCTGACACTTTGTTAACAAAAATTCATCAATTGTTCATCGTTCGTTCATAATACTCCTGTATATAAGCTCTCCCTTATGGTAGATTAGGATATGTGGCAAATAAAACGTTATAAACAGGGATATGAGGAAAATATAGGATTGATACGTGAATGCGCTTTCCTATTACCGAAATCTACTAATCTACTGTTTATCGTTAATATTACGAGGAGGAAAAGCAATGAAGTTCAGATTTCCACTTGGTATGTTGTTAGCGGCAATCATTTTTATTTTAGTTGCAACACCAGTCTCTGCACAAATTGCAGATGGTACATATCAAGTGCCTTATGAAATGAAGGAAAAAAGCAGTGACAATACGTCCATTGCCGATGGATACTTTGTCAGCCCTGCTACCTTAACGGTGGAAAATGGTGTACAGATTATTACGTTAACGGTAACGGGCAGTAATTACATCAAATCTCTTTCTACACCTGCTGGAGCAGTCTCTGTAGTAAATGAAGACACAGCTAATGAAATGAGAACGGTGAGTTTCCGAGTAGATGGAGATCTTACCGCACCCCTGAACATGGACATGCATATCGTTGTTCCAGATTTATACGATACAGTACATACGGCTCGTGCAGTTTTCAATGTCAGCGGATTACCACAAGCTGGTGCTGAAGCTAGTACAGATGCGGGCGAAACGGCCACGTCGGGCGACACAAGTAGTGCAACGGATGAGGCTGCAGCAACTGACGGGGGCGAAGCAGTCGAGAATCCAAAAACTGGAGAGAATACACCGATCGCATTGTACGCAGTCCTTCTACTCGTATCCGGACTCGCATTGATTACAATTTGGAAATTTCGACCTGCACGTAACTAATTGAAGACACAAGGGAGAGTATAAAATGAGAAAATGGTTTCTTGTTTTAATTGCCGCAGTACTGGCTCTGCCGCTTTTCGGCACATCGGTGTTTGCGGAAGAGGAAGTTGTTTATGAAGACGGAAGTTATGAAGTTCCGATGGTAGTAAAATTTGGTGAAACGGTTTTTGAACACTTTTCAGAAACAGCGACAATAAAAATTGAAAATGATAAACAATATATTCAGTTTGGATATATCCAAACAGACGTCATTTTAGATGTAACAATACCTAACGGTGAGGTAGAGATCATCGGTGAAGATGAAGAAGCCTTGACTCGAGAAATTGAGTTTGAATATGCAGGTGATCTGAATGAACCTGTTCCATTTAGCATTCACATGTTTTATGGTCAGACGCATGATATGCTAGCTTATCTAGATATGAGTGAAGTTCCTGTAGTAGAAGACCAAGACGAGCCAGAAGAAGAACAAGAAGATGGTACTAAGGAAGATGAAGAAACTTCTAATGAAGATGAAGATCAATCCGGAAATGAAGAAGGAACAAATGAAAAGGACAATGAATCTAACGACGAAAAAGATTCAAATAGCAACGGGTCTGATGAAGGAACAGAGCAACCAGAAGAGGAAGTCGAGTCTGTACTAGATATCACAAACTTAGATGATGGATTTTATACAATCAATGCAGATTATCTATACATAGATAAAGATGATCCATCAGCTATGGCAGGTTATTTAGATGATTCTATTTTCTTGGAAGTTAAAAATGGAAAAGTCAAGGTAACCGTAACTATTAATGAAAATGAAACAGTAACTTTACTCAAAGTTGCTGGAAAAAATTCCATTGACAGCAAAGTTAACGGTGAAAAACGCTATGAAACCTTTTCACTTAATGAATTAGAACAAATTCTTACCGCTTATGTAGAATATCAAGCTCCTTTCGGTGATACAATCTTTGAAGGGAAAGCCGACTTTAGGATTGTATTAGATGAAGCAACAATAAAAGAGGCTAAGGAATCAGATAAGCCTGGATTTGAAGTGAAACAAGAAGTTCCCAAGAAGAATTCAAATCATAAGAAAGATCCAAAGCCAACACCTAAACCAAAACCTAAAGAAAAGGGAAACCCATTAGCAGCTGATCGTGCATATGAAATTAATTACACGATTTTAGATGAAAATGGTAATAAGGTTTCCGCAGCTGACCAGTTCTTTGAAAAGCCGGCTATCTTATTTGAAAAAGATGGAGTTTATTATGTACAAATTACCACAAATGCAAACCAGTTCATTGATTCTTTATCCAACCAATATGGAGAGTTTGTTTATGCTGGTATTGATGAAAACGGCAATCATGTCTATCAATTTAGAATTGTTGGAGATTTAACTGATCAACAAATCATTGATATGGTTATTACTGTGCCAGGGGTTTATAATCAACAAAAACATACAACACGTCTAGTTCTCGATCTAGACAGTATGAAAGAAGTTAATGCTGCAGATTACCAATTGGTATCTTCCGAAGATAGCTCAAACGGCCCAAACCCGGATGGTACACAATCTAAAGAAGAACAACATGGTGGAAATGGAAAGCTAGATCCAAAAACTCCTTCTAAACCGGAATTAGGCGATCCAGAAGGAAACAATAACGACGCAACACCTAGAGATGGCAGTGGCTTAAACCCTAAAACAGGCGAAGAAACAAACATCATGTTGTACATGCTATTATTGATTGCATCAGCAATTCCTTTAGCAGTTCAACTGAAAAAACGCTTTGCAGTAAAATAAGATCGTCTAATTTGTTCTCATGCAAGACGGGACATTCAGAACATGGTACATGCCCTGCTCTGAATAGTCCCTCCTTGCTTTTCTCCCCCAACTTCCTAAGCGCTCCGGATTAATTATCCTCAATCTTTTATACATAATGATGCGCAAACTTTTTTTTTAAAGAGGTGTAAAGAATGAAAAATAAATTATATGTATCTTTAATGCTTTTATTCATGATTGTACTTGCTGCTTGCGGATCTGATGATTCAGCTGCAAATCCGGATGCAACTGCAGACTCGGAAGAAGCTGCTGAAACGACAGAGGAAACAGGAGCCGACGAAGCAGAACCGGCTTTAGAAACAGATGGAGATATCATTGCGACAACTGTGGCAATCGTAGAAATGATGGACGAATTGGAGTTAGATCTTGTGGGTGTTCCAACATCTTATAAAGATCTTCCGGAACGTTACGACGGTGTTACAGAAATTGGTATGGCAATGGAGCCGGATATGGAAATCGTCCTTTCATTAAAACCGACAGAGGTCCTCACCGTAACGACATTGGCGGATTATGTACAGGATTCCTTTTCAGAAGCGGATGTACCAGCTACATACATGAATTTAGACAGTGTAGATAATATGTACGAAGCAATTGAAGCGCTTGGTGAAAAGTATAACCGTGAAGACCATGCTGCGGAACTAGTAGCAGAATTCGAAGAGAAATTAGCGGAAGTTGAAGCGAAAATTGAAAGATTGGAATCACCGAAAGTACTCATCCTTCTAGGTGTCCCGGGCAGTTATCTTGTCGCAACGGAAAATTCTTATGTCGGTGACTTGGTGCGTCGTGCTGGTGGAACGAATGTGATTGACGATACAGACCTTGAGTATGTATCAGCAAATACGGAAACCTTACAGCAGACGGATGCCGATATTATATTACGAATGGCCCACGGCATGCCGGATGAGGTAGTGGAAATGTTCGATAAGGAATTCCAGGAAAATGATATATGGAATCATTTTAAAGCAGTTCAAAATAATAGAGTCTATGATTTGGAAGAAACCCGTTTTGGTACAACAGCTAACTTAGCGGCTGTAGAGGCGCTGGAGGAGTTAGTCAGATTTCTTTACCCCGAATTAGCAGAGTAGGGCTTACGAAAGAGGTTTTTTAGATGTACAAAAAGTTAATCAGTTTTATTGCCGTGATTGGCTTGCTTCTTTTTGTAAGTCTTTATTCAATGATCACGGGTAGTATTGAAGTCGGTCTTGGAGAACTTATTACTGGATTATTTACAGGTACGAATGAAAATGTAGAAATTATAAAAGACTTGCGCCTGCCACGGATCATCATTGCTTTGTTTGCAGGTGCTTGTCTCTCGGTTTCCGGTGTCCTCTTACAGGCAGTTTTACGGAACCCGCTTGCTGAACCAGGTATAATCGGGGTATCTTCAGGTGCAGGGTTCGTCTCAATTATGATGATCACCTTTTTCCCGACACTTTATTTCTATACGCCGCTATTCTCATTCATCGGCGGGGCGGTAGCATTCCTACTCGTGTATCTATTTGCATGGAAGTCTGGGCTTGATCCGCTCCGGATGATTCTAATCGGAGTCGCGATTAATGCATTGTTCACAGGACTTAGTCAATTATTGTCCGCGCAAAATGCGAGCAGCCTCATGTCAGGTGTTTCTGTTGATACATCGACACTTACGATGAAGACATGGGATGATGTCGGGATTATCGCTTTGTACGGAACGATTGGACTATTACTTAGCCTGCTCCTTTATGCGTGGTGCAATCATTTAGGCTTAAAGGATAAAACATTGCGTAACCTCGGTTTCCAAGTGAACCGGGCGCGATTTGCCATTACTGTTGTCGCTGTTCTGCTTGCATCGATTGCAACAGCGATTGCTGGGATGTTCACCTTTGTCGGTCTGCTTGTTCCGCATATCGGGCGCGTGCTCGTCGGTAATGACCATAAAGTGTTGATCCCGTTCTCAGCGCTTGCCGGTGCTCTGCTTATCATAACAGCAGACACATTAGGACGGACAATCATGGCACCAATTGAGGTTCCGGCATCAATTATTATGGCCGTAATTGGTGGACCATTCCTGATATTCTTACTTAGAAAGAGTGATCGGATTTATGGAAATTAAAGATATAACCTTTGCCTATCAGGATAAAGTAACAAGACTAGAGAGAATCCAAACGGCTATTACTCCAGGGAAGATTACGACGATACTTGGGCCGAATGGTTCCGGGAAATCAACGCTTCTTGGCGTACTGACGAATAATCTCGCACCACAAAAAGGCAGTATCCTTTTAGACGGGAAAGCGATCAAGCAATATAAACCGAAAGAACTTGCGAAAAAGCTTGGGGTTGTCCATCAGCAAAATAGTGCACCGTCCGGGATGACGGTCGAGAAGCTTGTTTATTACGGACGGTTGCCCCATAAGGAAGCCTTCACGCCTCATGGTGACGAGGATGAAAAGAAGGTAACCTGGGCGCTTAAACGTACCGGATTAATTGAAAAGCGCCATGCCCCGATGGATAATCTCTCCGGCGGTCAGCAACAACGGGCGTGGATTGCAATGGCGCTTGCCCAGGATACACCTTATTTATTCTTGGATGAACCAACTGCCAACTTGGATATCTTTTACCAATATGAAATACTTGAATTGGTAAAGGAACTTTGTATAGAGGAAGGACTCACGATTGTGATGGTCCTTCATGACATCAATCAGGCAATTCAATACAGTCATGAAATCATTGCGATGAAAAACGGTCGGATCATTTCCCATGGTAATCCACGGGAAATTGTTACCCGCCAATTGATGCAGGAAGTATATGGTGTAAATGTCGTTGTGAAAGATGACCAAGAGCTTGGTATGTATATCGTGCCGACCGGAATTTAACCGACTTAGGTGAGGTGGATGTTATGAACAATAAATTGAAACGCATGCTGTCGATTGGAGTTACACTCGTATGTGCAGTGGTTTTCGTCTATGCTGCCCATGGATTAATCAGTACGTATCTTGATTATCATAACAATAGTAAAACGATGGATGACCTCCAGCAAACTTTCTATGAAGGTGGAGGCTTTACGGAATGGGCGGATAACGATGGCGATGAGTTGAAGGTCCGTTCGGGTTTTGATATTTTGCTAGGTGAAAATGAAGAACTCGTTGGCTGGATTACGATAGACGGGACGCAGATTGATTATCCTATCCTTCAAGCAGACAATAACAATGATTATTTACGCCAGGACTTTTATCAAAATTACAATATTCTCGGCAGCATTTTCATGGATTTCCGGAATAATGTTACATCCCTAGACAAGAATACGATTGTCTATGGCCACCGCACAAAGGACCAATCGATGTTCGAAGGCTTGACGCAATACGCAGATAAAGCATTTTACGAAGAACATAAAACATTCACCTTTGATACGTTATACGAAAGTTACGAGGCAGAAGTTTTCGCTGTCTATAATACAACGACAGATTTCAATTATATTCAAACCGAATTTGCGGGTGATGAAGATTTTAACGCATTGTTAAATGAAATTAATTCCCATACCTTGTATGAAACGAATGTGGACGTTAGTGCAGATGACCATATCCTCACCCTTTCGACATGTGACTACGAACTGGACGAATTTAAAGGAAGATTCGTTGTCCAAGCGAAGTTGACGAAGAAAGATGCAAAATCTATGCATGCGAATCAATAAAACTTAAGATAAATAAAAAAAACAGACCTAGGGTAATCGGTCTGTTTTTTAAATTCTTATAGTAGTCCAATCCACTGCCAATACGTGGCGCTGAAAACAATAATGAGAAGATAGCCAATGACGGTTAAGGCTATTCCCGATTTGAGGAAATCTTTTACCGTAAAGGTTCCTGTTCCATAAGCAAGCATACTTTGCGGTGCGTTCACGGGGAGCAGGAATCCGAAGCTCACGACAAATTGCATAATGACCACGAGTCCAATTGCGCTAAAGCTAGTAGCTTCTATACTTCCAGCAAGAGCGATAACGATTGGAATGAATGCAGAAGCAAGACTTGTCGCACTTGCAAAGCCAAGATGAATAAGGATATTAAAAGCAGCAAGCAATGCGATCATCCTAACGAGCGGCATAGAAGTGAGCCCCAATGCTTCAAAGGAATTCGCTGATAACCAGGATGCTCCTTCTGTTGACAAGAGGACGGTTCCGAGTGATACACCGGTAGCAAAAACAATCAGTGTTCCCCAAGGTACCTTTTGTTGAACTTCCTTCCAATCAAAGATTCCAACAATCGGCGTCAACATGACAGCTACGGCGACAATCATAATGGTTGTTGAGTCGAATGGATGAAGCAATCCTTCCGTTGACCAGAGGATAAGCAGAGCAAGTGCAATAACGATAAGTTTCTTTTCTTTACTAGACATTTTTCCTAACTCGCCCAGTTGTTTCTGGAGACTGTTTCCCTGGGTTATATCTGGAATGTCAGGTTTGATGAGCCGAGTCATGATAATATACAAGACAAATGACATGATAATGGACCAAGGAGCAGCGTATAAGAACCATGAACCCCAAGTGATATCCATTCCATATTCAGCCTTGATAAAGCCTAAAGCGACCATATTCTGGGCCGCTGCTGTTTTAATCCCGATATTCCAAATTGAAATCGACTGAACGGCAGTGATCATCAATAGGGCGGCAAGCTTGCTTTCTTTCGCGAGACCAAAGGCAGCAACAATCCCAAGGAGGATCGGTACAAGTGTCCCTGCTCTAGCGGTAGCGCTTGGAACAAATAAGGCCAAGACAAAACTTACTAAAATTGTACCCATTACAAGGCGACCGGGCTGAGTACCTACTTTCGATAAGATATATAAAGCAATGCGTCGGTGCAGGCCGGTTAATTCCATCGCTGCGGCAAGAACGAGAGCACCACCGACAAGTAATACAGCAGTGGAGCTGAAGCCGCCAATCGCCATACTTAGCGCCTCACTCGTGCCATATGTTACCGACGGGTCTTCTATTGTAGGGGATAGACCAATGAATAGTGCGAGTAAACTGACGATCATTACCGCGCTTACTGGATATGTTACAGCTTCAGTTATCCAGAGAATGACGGCAAAAGCAAGTACGGCGAGAGCGCGTTGTCCCGCTACAGGCAATGTATCCGGATTTGGTAGGAGTAAGATGATGAACATGACTGCTGTTGCGATAAGTAGAATGATGAAGTTTTTCCGATTCATCTTCATTTGCTGAATCCTCCTCTAATGGTATACCTATTGCAGTGTAACTCTACTCCTTCATTATAAAGTAATGGAAGGTCGCTGCAATTACTTATCTTTGACTGTTTGACAAATTTTTTGTAGTTAACTTACCTTTCCCCAAACCGTGAAAGAAAAACGGCAAAGAAAAAAGAGGTGAAGCCATTAATATAGATGGCCAAACCTCTTGATATCATTATGAATTATACTTTAAAGCACCGTTTGGCTCTGGAATTTCGTTTGGTTCGAGTTGGTTCATCTTGCAGAAATGTAAGAAGAATTCTTCAGCAAGTTGCAATTCATTCGGATCTTTCTTAAGTGCAATAATATCTTTCAAGATTTGCGCTGCCCAAATGTTATCGAAATAACGATATTTTCCTGTGTTCCATGTCATACGGTGCGGATATTTTTCATTAATATAGTAATTCCAAAATAGCATGTCTTCCGCTTCTTCGTCGGAAAGTTTTAATCTAAGTTCAGAATGGGCAGGAATGATTCCATCTTCTGCCAATCTGCCGATAAATGTTTCTTCTACCATGTAAAGGCCGACAATTTTTCGTTCCTTTTCTTCTTCTTTATCATCCCGTTTTGTTAACAAAACAAGACTATTTTGATGGAGGCGCACGGGTTTGTTCGGTTTACCTTCGTTTTTACCACTTCTAATTTCACCAGCGAATACTTGCCAATCGGTAAATGCTTGCTCTTCTTCTGTATCCTCAAGCCAAAATACTAATTGGGATTTATCATGGAGTCGATGGTTTTTCAGTAATTTCTTAAGTTCATTCATCCGTTGCTGTTCTAAAATTCGCTGTGCTTGTTCTTCTTCGCGTTCTTTCTCGAGTTGTTCTTGTTTTGCTTCAATCTTCGTAATAGCTTGTTTTAATGTAGCTTGTGCCGAATCATCTTTGAGCTTTAAAAACTTTCCAAAGGCATCAGGAAAAACAAACTTCTTCGTTACCTCATCAAAATCAATTGTTACAAACTCATCATCTTGGTCAACAATACTACCATTACCGAAACTTTTGTGCATGACCTTTTTGTCAATCAGATTCATTTTTCCACTCCTTTAGATTATGCCCACGACATTCTTCTCGAGCGATACGACTTCTGCATGTATGCTTCCCTGTCCAACAGCAGGTGAGTTTTGAAATAAAAAGAGAGCATCCAAATTCAAAACTCAATGAAGATGCGCTGGAAAAGTATCGTCGTATAATTACAACAACTATATTATAACACTTTTTAGGGAAAGACACAAGTTATCTATTGACATTGATGTTTTACCTGTTGTATAATGAAAATTTTTCTGTATTAATATTTCAGCTGTCCCTACTGAAAAAGCTTTGAATCAAGGGAACATTTCCCAATCAGTCCCATAGATTCCATGGTTAATTAAATTATTAATGAGCTTTGCCATTTTATGCGGTGGCTCCTCCATTCCGCCGAGCAACCACATCTTCAGTACATACACACTTCCGCTAATGATGAATGCAGTCAGATAAGAAGAGAGCTGTTGATCGGTTTGTTCAGATATGATCCATTCACTCCGAATAGAAGCTTGTGCAACTTCTCTTACTTTCCGTTCAAAAGACGTCTCATCACTAACATTTAACAGGATAATCAACTCTTCCTGCTTGGCGGCGAAATAGCTAATCAATTTCTCCGTCATCTTTAGTGCGTCTTCCTTTTCCTGTAAGTTGTACGTGTTCATATATTGCTGCATATCCATGACGATTTCGTCTTCAATTGTTTCAAGAAGCTCGAATTGATCACGGTAGTGGGCATAGAAGGTTGAACGGTTAATATCAGCTCGCTCGCATATTTCTTTGACTGTAACCTGGGAAAAGGATTTCTGCTTTAACAGCTGGAGAAGACTGTCCTTTAAAACCATCCGTGTATATTTCTTTCTTCGGTCAAGTTTTTCAGATGTCATCTTCTTGTCCCCTTTATTTTAGAATTATCCAACACTTTCTTAAAGGAAGTTGGATATTGGACGAATTTTATCAAACTGTTTGTTGATAAACCAACACTGTGTTTTATATAATGTTAGCGTGATAGATTATAAAAGTAAAGGTAAGCAGATAGAAAAGGGTGAGATACGATAAAGATTGCAGCTTGGATTATTGAAAAAAGAAAATCGATTGTTATTACGTTTGTAAGTCTTGCTATGATTAGTGTCATCCTCCAATTTTTCGTTTCCGTTAATTATAATATGGTTGATTATTTGCCAGATAATGCTCAATCAACTGAAGCAATTGAAGTGATGGAGGAAGAGTTCGAAGGAGCAATTCCCAATGCCAATGTCATGATTTATGATGTATCCATACAGGAGGCACTCGTATATAAGGAGAAACTCGAAACAATCGATGGGGTGACAGATGTTATTTGGCTTGATGACGTTATGGATATCAAGACCCCGATTGAAGTTGCTGATCAAGATGTAGTGGAAAGTTATTATCAAAATAATAATGCATTATTTTCCTTCGTTATTGCTGATGGAGAAGAGGTACGAATTACGGATGAAATTTATGAAATAATCGGTGAAGAGCATGCGCTAGCAGGTGAAGCGATGGACACGGCGACCCAGCAGAAGATGGCATTCACAGAAACGATGTACGCAACAGCGCTGCTCGTTCCGATTATCATTATTATCCTCATCCTTTCAACAACTTCATGGGTAGAGCCATTATTTTTCCTGATGGCAATTGGTATTTCAGTCCTGATTAACCTTGGAGCGAATATCTTTATCGGAGAAATATCCTTTGTAACCCAGTCGGTTGCTCCGATCCTGCAGCTTGCCGTCTCACTCGACTATGCGATCTTCCTGTTGCATAGTTTCTCCGACTACAGGGAGAAGGTTGGGGATCCGAAAGAGGCAATGCAACTTGCGATTAAGCGCTCGTTTCCGGCAATTATTGCCAGTGCATCGACGACGTTTTTTGGATTTATTGCACTAAGCTTAATGAACTTTGAAATTGGTTCTGACCTTGGGTTTAACTTGGTGAAGGGAATCGTCTTTAGCTTTATTAGTGTTATGGTCTTCCTTCCAGCGTTTACGATCATGTTTTATAAATGGATTGATAGGACACAGCATCGTCCATTTATTCCCAGCTTAAACCGGGTTGGAAAGGGTTTAATGAAGTTAAAATATCCAGTTCTAATCCTTGTGATCCTTCTTATTGTGCCAGCATTTATGGCACAGAGCCAAACGGATTTTATTTACGGAATTGGTGAACAACCAGAAGAGACAAGGGCAGGTATTGATATTGTGAAGATTGAGGATGAATTTGGAAAAAATACACAGATGGTCCTGCTTGTTCCGAGCGGTGATATCGGGAAGGAAGAGCAGCTGGCCCAAGATTTGCTTAAAAATGATGAAGTGAAAAGCATCATGAGTTATGTTACGACGGTCGGTGCTGCTATTCCACCTGAATACCTGGATGAAGACATAACAGAACAGTTTTATTCAGACAATTACAGCCGGTTTATCTTAAATACGACAACGGAGGATGAAGGGGATGAAGCATTCGCATTAGTCGAAACAGTAGAAGAGATGACGAGCGATTACTATGAGGACTTCTATATGCTCGGGGAGAGTGTTACGTTATATGATATTAAATCTGTCGTCACAGATGATAATACATTCGTGAATGTGATGACGATTGTAACGATTGCGCTTGCACTTATTGTAGCATTCAAGTCTCTTTCCTTCCCGATTGTCTTGTTACTGACGATTCAAGCATCGGTTTGGATTAACTTGGCTATTCCGTACTTTACGGAAACACCACTTGTTTTCGTCGGGTATCTTATCGTAAGTACTGTACAGCTTGCGGCCACGATTGATTATGCGATTTTACTGACCGAGGATTATACATTGAAACGGAAGGAAATGCCGGCATTACAGGCAATAAAACAATCGCTGAATGACAAGTTTTTTGCCATTTTGATCTCAGCATCTATTCTTTCTACTGTCGGCTTCATACTTTGGCTTACATCGACGAATCCAATTGTATCTTCCATTGGATTATTGCTCGGCAGAGGGGCATTGCTAGCATTTCTCTTAGTCATTATCTTCCTGCCGGCATTACTTGTGTTATGTGATAAGGTAATTGAAAAAACAACATGGAAAGCAAACTTTTTCAAGGAGTGATGATAAGAGCGATGAAAAAAATCTTGATTGTTTTACTCAGTATTTTCCTCGTTCTGCCGGGAACATTCCCGGTCGCGGCAGCTTCCAGCAATGAAGAGGAGGAAGCCGGTGTGGACAATGCGGGGCAGGTAGTAGGTAAAGATGAAGTGGTTTATGCAACCTTAAGTCCTGATGGGATAGGGAAAGAACTTTATATCGTGAATAGTCTGGAGGTGAGCGAAGGAGGGCAAGTTGTAGATTATGGAAAATACAGCAGTGTAAAAAACCTTACCGATTTAACTGAAATTACTCAATCTGGGGATACGGTCGAATTGACAGCATCTGAAGGCAAGTTTTTCTATCAAGGGACGCTGGAACATACGAATCTTCCATGGGAATTCCAAATTACGTATTTGCTGGACGGCGAAGAGGTAACGGCAAAGGAGCTAGCTGGTAAAGATGGGACCCTGGAAATCCTGATCGAGACGTTTGAAAATGAAGCAATCGATTCCGTTTTCTTTGATAATTATTTATTGCAAATATCCTTTACGCTGGACGGGGAGAAGACGAGTAATGTTGAAACGGAAGAAGGAGTCCTCGCCAATGCCGGTAAAGACATTCAAGTAACATACTCTGTCATGCCGGAAGAGGAAGCAGTATTATCAACGACGGCAGATGTAACGGATTTGGAACTGTCTGGCATCGATATAGCTGCCGTTCCGCAAAGCATGTCAATAGATGCTCCAGATGCAGATGAGTTTACGGATGAAATCGGCACACTCGCTGATGCGCTTCAAGAGATTGACCGTGGCGTGCTCGGATTAAAAAGTGGAACAGAAGAGCTTCATGACGGTACAACAGCACTGCAGAACGGTTCTAGTGAATATCAAAATGGGATTCATGCATTAAATAACGGTTCTAGTGAATTAATAAGTGGCTCGAATGAAATCCAGGGGGCACTGGACGCAATTGACCAATCTTTAAGTGAATTTGAGGGAATGGACGGCAGTGATTTTAATGAGATTACAATTGCTTTAGAAGAGTTTGCTAAGGCTCTAAGGGAGATTAAGGAAGGGCTTATCAGCTTGAAAAATGGTTTCAGTGGAGCGTATGAAGCCCTCGATCAAGCGATAGAGGCAATTCCCGCCCATGAGATTACCGAAGAAGAAATTATTGCGTTAAAACAAAGTGATGCGAATCAGGAAACAGTAGATAAATTGCTTGAAGTGTATACTGCCTCGCTGACAGTAAAAGGAACATATGCCGAAGTAAAAGAAGCCTTTACCTCTGTAACAAGCACATTGGAAACAATTACTGCTTCCCTGGAAACGATGGCAACCTCTATAGAAGATATGATGGACGGATTCCGTGACTTTCTTGATAAAATGGATCCGACAGGTGGATTAAAAGAATTACAAGCAGGCATCTCGACGTTATCTGCTAATTACCAAGCATTCCATTCTGGTCTTGTTGCGTATACAGAAGGTGTTGGGGAACTTGCTTCGGGCTATGCAGAAATCAATCAGGGGATTGGTGAATTAAATAACGGTACTAGTGAACTGGCAAACGGTGTTTCTGAACTTCGTAATGGGACAGCTGAACTTGCAGAAGCGACAAAGGATATGCCGGAACAGGTAACAAAAGAAATTGATGAAATGCTTGCACAATATGATAAATCTGATTTTGAACCAGTTTCATTTGTTTCCGAGAAGAATGAGGAAGTGAATTCAGTTCAATTTGTTTTAAAAACGGAACCGATTGAGAAAGTAGAAAAAGATAAGGAAGAAGAAGCAGAGACTGAAAAGAAATCACTTTGGGAACGGTTTTTGGATTTATTCAGATAAAAAAGATGCACCTCAATATGGGTGCATCTTTTTGTTATCATGCATTAACGGTCTGTAATACCCCTCACATCTAAACATGGGGGAAGCCCAAGATGTGAAGGTGGGGGATATACAGTCCGTAAAACCCTGATTCTGTTCAACTAACATTCAATGGGGGAGATAAGGAAACCCCCACTGAATGAAGTTTCACTTTATCACGCATTAACGGTCTGTAATACCCCCCTCTAAACATGAGGGAAGCCCAAGATGTGAAGGAGGGATATACAGTCCGTAAAACCCTGATTCTGTTCAACTAACATTTAGTGGGGGAGGTAAGGATTCCCCACTGAATGAAGTTTCACTTTATGTTACGCGTTTTTCTCTGCAATAGATTTCTTGTGTTCATTCTTAATTTGTTCGAGCAAGGTCTGATTCGAGAGCAGGCGGTAGCCGGTTGTTGCTAATGCCTTGGCACCGGTAAGGAGCGCGTGGTCTCCCAGCTTGGATTTAGCGGCTTCTCGGAATTCAACCGTGTGGGCAACGAGATCATCAGGCCCAATTTTTATATAGCAGTGGGCAGTGGGAACCTCATGACTAATGTTACCGGCGTCTGTCGAGATTTTTCCTTCAGATTCCTGAATGACAACTTCCTCTCCCACTGCTGTTAATTCTTCTCCAAGCACTTTATCGAGCAGGGGAGTAATGACAAAGTCTTTTACTTCATTCTGGAACCGTTCAATTTCTACTTTTGCACCAGTGGCAAGGGCTGCTCCTTCAGCAATCGCACGGACTTTAATTGCGACCTCTTCTGTTTTCTTCCACGATTCAGCCCGGATAAAAAAGCGAGCAGCTGCATATTCAGGGATGATATTTGGAGCGTCGCCGCCATCTGTTATGATTCCATGAATTCGCACGTCTTGCGGGAGTTGCTGTCTTAATGCACTGATACCGTTGAACAATTGGATAACCGCATCGAGTGCATTAATTCCTTTCTCTGGGGAAGTAGCCGCATGGGCCGGTTTCCCGTAGAACTTAAAATCAAGAGGTTCTACAGCGAGTGTATCTTGGGAATGCGTCGTTTTACCTCCTGGATGGAGCATAAGTGCAGCATCAATATCTTTCAAGTAGCCATGCTTTACAAAGCTGCCTTTTGCGCTGCCATTCGGTCCACCTTCTTCGGCGGGTGTACCAAGCACAATTACGCGTCCGCCTGTATCCGCTATCACTTTAGAAAGCGCAATAGCAGCTGCAATACTTGATGTTCCGATAATGTTATGGCCGCATGCATGACCAATCCCTGGGAGGGCATCATATTCTGCGAGAAATGCAACAGAAGGACCAGGTTTTCCGCTATCTTTTACCGCGTAGAAAGAAGTTTCATGGCCTGCAACAGCTTTATCAACTGTGAATCCTTCATTAATTAAGTTTTTAATATGTAAATCACTAGCGAAAAATTCCTCATTCCCAATTTCCGGATTTTCATGGATGGAATGACTCGTTTGTATATAATGTTCTTTATTATTTTCAATCGATTGTATTAATACGTCTTTCACAGCTTGCGTTATCGCCACCAAAAACTCCTCCTTTTGAATTTAATAAACCAACTAACGCGTCTATTGTTTCCGAATCACTTTCATTCAGCGTAAGCATTCTTGCTCGTTCCTTGGGCTAGATCTCTAATCGCCGGACAACTGAACTGGTGGAGATGATTATTTTGAATGGAAGTTATTCCATCGTAATGAAAATTGCATTTCCTGAATAATAAATAGGGCTCCGATTCGACTTTCCCTCGGAGCAGTCCAGACACCTCGAGACTCCAGCAGGAGGATAGGCATAGGTGAGACCCCACAGGGCGCCAGCACGAGGAGGCTCACCAGCCGCCTGCGGAAAGCGAGAGGTGTCTGGACTGCGGACCTTCAGAAGTAAGTTGCACATACTTACGCTAAATGAAAGTGATCACTTTGATATATACAGTATAAGTGATAATGAATGCCTTGTGAAATCAAATAGGCTTATAGATCAATATAGGAGCATAAAAATGGCGAGATTGCGCAAAATAGAAGGAAAGGGCAATTCTATTGACAGGTTATTTTTGATAACTTACTATTGAGTTGTAATTAAATTTAAACAGAATAGGATGATTTAGATGACTAAAGTAGGTATAGTAGTAGGAAGTATCCGTAATAATTCATTCTCCGAGCAGCTTGCGAAAAATATTGTCGAGTTGTTCCCGGCAGGCTATGAAGCAGAGTTCGTCGAAATTGCAGATCTGCCACTTTATAACCAAGATTCTGATGAAAATATCCCGGAAGTGTATACTAATTTCCGTAATACGATAAAAGGTCTAGATGCAGTTATATTTGTAACTCCAGAACATAACCGCTCGATTCCAGCTGCACTGAAGAACGCGTTAGACGTTGGGTCCCGCCCTTATGGCTCGAACGTTTGGGACGGTAAACCGGCTCTTATCGTGAGTCAATCTCCAAGTAATTTGAGTGGTTTTGGTGCGAATCACCATCTTCGTCAAGTGCTTGCATTCTTAAATATGCCAGTCGTTCAACAGCCGGAAGTGTATATTGCAAATGTCCACGAATTACTTGGTGAAGATGGTAAAGTCACCAATCAGGATACAATTGGATTCCTGCAATCGGTAGTAGACGCTTATGTTAGCTTTATAAAGCGCCACGAATCATAAGAATGACTCTAATTTTATAAAAACTTCATCCCATTAAAAAAAGGAAATGGTATAGTAATCATTTCCTTTTTTTCTATATATAGAATTACTTTCTATTCCAGAATCGCATCTGGGCAATTGCTGATACAAAGTCTTCACCGAAGTTGGCATTATTTGCGGCAAATACGACACCTGCTAAATTATTCCCTGCTGAGGACTGAATAAAGCTCTCTCCAGTGGTTGCAACACCAATTGGTTTATAGTGCCGATATGCTACATGGACAAACTCTGTCACATCAGCATTGAATTTCCTTTGATTGTTGGCACTACCTCCAACGACATATAGTGAGTCAACAAGATAAGGACTTGAGGTAAGAAATGTTTCATCTACTTTGAGCTCTGAGCCATCAGTTCCGGTAACGGTACCAAGTGTTTCGCTGATAATGACAACAAAGACGCCATACCGCTCGAGCGTGTTCAGCACATTGTTTACTTCATTACTATTGAAGCCATCACCGATCAGTACACCTACTTTTTGCGTGTATGCGTATTTGGGAGTGTTTGCCTGGCTCAGGGAAGGGTAGCTGGTAGAAACAGGAACATTGGTGCCGCTAGGACGATTTACTCCAATATTATCTGCAATAATATTAGCTAATTCCTTATCCACGTTAACGAGAATGTCAACAACTTGCTGTCTGACAAAATCCCTTTTTACACTGCCTACCTGATAGCTAAGACCATCAATTGTATGTTGTTTTTCAACGGGAGTTAGACTATTCCAGAAAATTCTCGGTTGCGAATAGTAATCATTGAATGATTCACTTCGCTTTCGGATGACATGCCCTTCGACTTTTGTTGGATAATGCGCATACCCGCCTTCCTCAGGGGGAGTTGTATATGGGGTATTATTTGCTATTGAGTTTTTATGATAGTTTACTTGATCGACATCGATACGATATCTCATATGCCCTTGTCGCTGGTTATTATGGAAAGGACAGATCGGTCGGTTAATCGGCAGGTCTTGGAAGTTAGCTGAGCCTAGACGGTGGTATTGGGCGGTTTGATAAGCAATTAACCTACCTTGTAAGACAGGGTCATTCGAGAAATCAATCCCAGGAACAACGTTTGCCGGGTTAAAGGCTGCTTGTTCTGATTCTGCAAATTCATTGTCCACATTTTTATTTAATGTCATTTTGCCAATGAGCTCAACAGGTATGAGTTCCTCTGGCCAAAATTTTGAAGGATCAAGGATGTCAAAGTCGTATTTAAATTCATCTTCCAGTGGAATAAGTTGAACGCCTAATTCATATTCGGGAAATGCACCACGATCAATCGCTTCCCTGAGATCACGACGATGGAAATCTGGATCGAGTCCACCGATTTTCAACGCCTCATCCTGCAGTAAAGAATGCACCCCAAGAACCGGTTTCCAGACAAATCTGACGAATGTTGCTGTCCCTTGTTCGTTAACGAGGAGGTACGTATTAATGGACCAAGATTCCATCATACGATAGCTCCTTAAAATGCCGCGGTCAGACATAATCCAGAGCACCATATGCAGCGATTCTGGGTTATTGGCTACATAATCCCAGAAATTATCATGTGCTCCGGAAGCTGTAGGGAAATCCGTACGTGGCTCGGCTTTATATGCATGGATTACATCGGGAAATTTCATTGGATCTTGGTTGATTAATACAGGCATAGCAATTGTGGTCAGATCATAATTTCCCTCTTCTGTATAAAATTTCGTCCCCCAACAACGTAAATCTCTTGCGGTATCATAAGAATCTTTGCCACCTTGTACAGTGGAGAAGCGGACGAATACAGAAGTCTTCTTCCCGGCTTCCTGCAAGAACCCGGCCTTTGTAAACTGCTTCATCGATTGATAACATTCAAACTCCCCGTGTGCCCCGTAGCCTCTTGCGTGAACGACTCGTTCCGGTATCCTTTCTTTAACAAAATGTGTCATCTTTTCAAAGTAGTGAAAATCCTCTAATAATCCAGGGCCCCGCTCTCCTGCTGTTAATATTTCCTCATCATTGGATATCTTTAATGATTGATTGGTTGTCAATGGTTTTCCGGTGTTTTTTACACGGAATTTATCCAATTGTTCATTTTTTTTATTTTGGTTATGGGAGCCTTGATTTCTTGATGGCTTATCATCCATTTATAAGCACCTGCCTTATTTTCTAAATTTCAATCCCATTTATATATCTATGCCTCGATCTTATTTCTAGAACTTAACTATCGAACCTGATTACTTTCATACAGCGTAAGTGCAACTTTCTTCTGGAGGTCCGCAGTCCAGACACCTCTCGCTTTCCGCGGGCGGCTGGTAAGCCTCCTCACAGGCAAGCCTGCTGCGGGGTCTCACCAAGCCTATCCTCCCGCAGGAGTCTCGAGGTGTCTGGACTGCTCCCAGGAAAAGCCGGATTTAGAACTCTAATCTATATTCCAGCAGTCAATATTCATAGGGGTTGAATAAGTTCCATTTAGAAAAATCGTCCTCACTAGTTCAGTTGCCCCGGAGGACGGTGACTCCTACGGGAAAAGCACGTGTCCAGACCTGAGCAGGAAGTGCTTTTCTTCCGAGACAGACTAAGAACGCTCTCGTATGTGGCAACGTCTGCATTAGCGCGTCCTGTGCGTCGAGGCTTCGGCTGTGCCTTAGGATGCGCATCCGTCCACCGGGCAACTGAACGGCGATTAGAGAGCTAGTCTGGAGAACGCGCAAAATACTTACGCTGTATGAAAGTGATTTGCTGTTTGGTTGGGGCAGGGCGGTGAATGACTGTTTTTTAACTAGGTTGTATTTTTCATAGATGAACAATAACTTTCATAAACATTTCATAAAGAAGGATGAATTCTATGGTAAAATAGGAGGAGATGTTATTTTGAAATAAGGTGATAGCTATCAGTAACTTAAGACGATGGGTTTATATTATATTAGGACTCATTTCTTTCGGGATTGGAGTGGCTGGGGCAATCTTACCAGTATTGCCAGGAGGACCTTTCTTCCTATTTGCTTCATATTGTTTTACAAAGAGCTCGGAACGTTTGGACCGATGGTTTAAGAGCACATCTTTCTATAAACAATATGTAGACCGCTACTTCATTAAAAGATACATGACGAGATGGGAAAAAATTCGGATCAATCTTATTGCCGATTTTTTCATTATCCTCTCCGTAGTGATGATTGATATTCTTTTTATTCGGATCATCATGATTACACTAGGACTCGTCAAGCATTACTACTTCATTTATCATATTAAAACAATAAAACCGGAAGAAATAGCGTTCGTTATGGATAAATAGAAACAAGCGGGAAAATCAGTGGTATGCTGACGATCCTGCTTGTTTTTATTTGGCATCCGTAGTACAAAGAAAGAAGAGGGGGGGAAAAATCATGAAGAAAGTTTATTTAATTGATGGAGCAAGAACAGCTTTTACAGCATTTGGTGGTTCTTTCGCTGGTGTAACAGCAACAGAGCTTGGAACCGTAACAGCGATAGAAGCGCTAAAGCGATCGAATGTTGCACCAGATCATGTTGACCATGTGATCTATGGGAATGTTATTCATTCCGAGACGAATGCAGCATACATCGCAAGACATATTGGGCTGGAAGCAGGAGTACCAAAGGAAGTCCCAGCCTATATTCTGAACCGACTCTGTGGTTCCGGGCTGCAATCCATTGTTTCCGGTGTACAGGAAATATTACTGAACGATGCAGAAATCGTCCTTGCTGGTGGGGTAGAAAATATGTCCCAAGCACCCTATTCGAATTTCGAAAAAAGGTTTGGCGGTGGGAAACTTGGTGAACTAAAATTCCATGATATGCTTCTATCCACATTATTTGATGAATATACTGGATTTGGTATGGGTGTAACGGCAGAAAATCTTGCTAAAGCATATCATATTTCCCGAACAGAACAGGATGAATACGCAGTTCTTTCCCACGAACGGGCAAGAAAGGCGAGGGAGTCCGGCCGTTTCAGTGAAGAAATTGTCGCTGTAGACGTCAAATTAAGGAAGAAAAATGAATCCATTATCGAGGATGAACATATTAAACCGGATACGACAGTAGAGAAAATCAGTGGATTACGTCCATCATTTAAGAAAGATGGTACCGTAACTGCTGCCAATGCTTCTGGGATTAATGACGGAGCAGCAAGTGTTGTCATTGCGTCGGAACAAGCGGTAAACGAGCATGGATTACAGCCGCTTGCTGAAATCGTTTCTTGGGCTGTGTCAGGGGTCGATCCATCGGTTATGGGTATCGGACCGGTTCCGGCGATTAAGAAAGCATTAGAGAAAGCAAGATTGCCACTTGAGAAAATCGATTTAATTGAAGTGAATGAGGCTTTTGCAGCCCAATACCTTGCCGTAGAAAAGGAACTTGGACTCGACAGGGAAAAAACGAATGTTAATGGTGGAGCAATTGCTTTAGGACACCCGGTTGGAGTAAGCGGTACTCGTCTAGCATTATCGGCGGCTTATGAACTAAGAAACAGCGATAAGGAATATGCACTTGTCAGTCTTTGTATTGGAGGCGGTCAAGGAATCGCGATGGTTATTAAAAGAAGTTAAGGAATCGGGTGACATTTTGCTCAAATATGTATGGAGAATTTTTACGATTTTTGCGATCTTAATATCTTTAAAAGCATGGAAAGATACGAATCATGTAAAGGTAAATAAGGTAGCATTTAAAACGAATAAGTTCCGGGCCAATCAATCATTGCGAATTCTTCAGCTAAGCGATATGCATAATAAAAGGGCATGGAATATCCATCAACGTTTAATTCATAAAATTAATAGCTTATCACCGGATATTATTGTTTTAACAGGAGATTTAATCGACCGCAGAACAAGGAATTTCAAACAGATATTTGCTTTTCTTGATCAGCTGATTGCAATGAACAGGCCGATTTACTTTGTCACAGGGAACCATGAATGGGGAAATAGAAAAAGAAGAAAGTTTATGAAGAAATTAAGAAAACGAGACGTGACCATTTTAGGGAATGAAAATATTGAGATCGAGGTTGCGGGTATTCAGCTTACCCTCGTTGGCGTTCATGATTCATCCACACACCATGAAAATGTTGATGAAGCGTTCCGACATATAAACGAAACAAGATATACGATCCTTTTATCCCACTCTCCCTATGTAATTAAAACGTACCCAAATCTTCCCGCGGACCTCGTATTAAGCGGTCATACGCATGGTGGTCAAGTTCGCTTGCCGTTCATTGGCGCAATAATTTCGCCAGGAGGAGGAGTGTTTCCAGAACTTGATAAAGGGACTTTTGAATGGAACTCAGGTAAATATATTTATGTAGACAGTGGATTAGGTACAAGTATGATACCCGTCCGTTTTCTGAATCAAAGTCAGATTAGTCTTATCGAAATAACAGGAGTCTGGAATACAACTAGCTAAAACCGTAAATAAAAAGATTCCAAGCAATAAAAAATTTGCTTGGAATCTTTTTTGGGATTTTCTCCATCTCCCAGCACTATTTTACCATTCATAGTGTTATAGAACGATTAGAGTAAAAGGATCCAGAAACTAAGAATTCAAGACGATTATCTCGAAAGTAATGAAATGAATTTTTTACTTGACAATACATAACGGGGGTATGGTAATATAATGGCGAATAAAAAATTAGGAGGTAATGTAAATGGCAAATAAAACACTTCATGTACAAGGTATGTCTTGTGGACATTGCGTAAATTCTATTGAGGGAAGTGTAGCGGGACTGAATGGAGTAGAAACTGTAAAAGTTCATTTGCAAGATGGGAAAGTAGACGTAACCTTTGATCCAAAAAAGGTGGACTTGAAAGATATTACAGAAGTAATTGAAGAACAAGACTACGATGTTGCCTAAGAAGGGTGGCCGTGCTTCCATAGCATGATCTTCTTTTTTTAAAAAAAATATACCCTTTGCCGGTATGCAACAGCATATACAACATACCTAAAGAAATTCATTTATGTTACAGAAGCGTCAAAAACTCAGGTCCATTTTAGTTAATCGTTTTTTCCTCTGGATATGGATTAATCTCTGGAAAATAACCAACATGAAAATTCAGAAGTTTAAAAGGAGGGAAAGATAATGGATCATAGTCACAATGATCGAAAGGAGGTCAATTAACAGATGGCAAACTATCATTTGGAAATCTACACAAGACCTACTTGCTCGGATTGCCAAGACTTAAAGAAGTTCTTGAAAAAGCATCAAATTCCACACAAACAATATGATTTAGAAGAACAACCAGCTAAAGAAAAAGAGTTGAAAAAGCTAACAGGAAGCAGGATTGTTCCTGGAATTGTATTTTCTGAAACTTCCATTTTAGGCTTGAGAAGAAATACAAAAGGCATGACAGGATTTGAGCAGAATAAAGAGGAAATTAACAAGCTGTTAGAAGTTGGATAGTTTATGTAAATCAGAAAGGAGATATTGGCTGAACCGCTGATTCCCTCCTTTCTGAATTTTGGAATCTAATCGTTGTAACATTAAATTCACTCGAGTGGAGGAAAGGAAAATGAAAAATAAAAAATTATTAATTGGATTTGTTTCATTAATGTTTGCTTTTGTTTTAACGGCTTGTGCAGGAAATGATAAAACGACATCTAAAGATAATGCGGGCACAGAAAGTGAGTCAAATGAAAACAGGGATTTGAATGAAGGAGAGTCTGATTCCATGGAAGAGGGAATGGATCATTCAGAGATGGATCACTCAAGTTCAGGTGAAGTTCCGGAAGATTTAGAGGTTGCAGAAAATCCAACTTATCCGGTTGGAAGCCAAGCCGTTATGCATGCAAATCACATGAAAGGAATGGATGGTGCCACAGCAATCATTACAGGTGCATTTGAGACAACCGTTTATGCCGTTTCCTACACCACAACAACTGGTGGAGAACCTGTAGAGAACCATAAATGGGTTATTCATGAGGAAATTGAAAATGCTGGGGAAAAACCATTTGAAGTTGGCGATGAAGTAGTATTAAATGCGGATCATATGGAAGGAATGGATGGCGCCACAGCGACAATTGACTCAGCAGAACCAACAACCGTTTATATGGTGAGCTACACGGATGCGGAGACTGGTAAGGAAGTGGAAAATCATAAATGGGTAACGGAAGCAGAACTTTCACCGGTGGAATAAATTGAAACTTCATTGGGGGTATCCTTATCTCCCCCAGTGAATGTTAGTTGAACAGAATCAGGTATTTACGGACTGTTTACCCCCTTCACATATTGGGTTTCCCTCTTGTTTAGAGGTGGGGGTATTACAGACCGTTAATACGTGATAAATTAAGCGAAGGGATGTTTCTACTTGCACAGCGCGTGAAGGACCATTTCGTGATAAGTTCAGCGGCGTTCTGTGAGTAGATATATCCCTTTAAAATTATCCCCTACTTAGGGGCGGTATTTATAAGAACTTTATGTTGATGTGGATAAATAGACGTAGCGTGAAAGAAGCTCCAGTTTTTATTCTTGGAGCTTGATCTTAATATTTCCAAGGATTTTTTACAAAATAGGAGATATTTTATTGACAAATATACTATGCAGGGGTATAGTATAAATATAAAAGAAAAGGAAGTGATTCATTTGGATAAATTCTTACATGATCACCCAAGTAAACCAAGAACAAAAGATGAACAGCAAAAAGTCATTAACCGTTTAAAACGAATAGAAGGTCAAGTTCGTGGAATACAGAAAATGGTGGAAGATGATCGCTATTGTATGGATATTTTAGTACAAATAAGCGCAATTCAATCTGCCTTAAAGAATGTCGGTTTTGCTATCACCGAACGGCATATCAACCATTGTGTCAGTGATGCGATCAAACAAGGGGAAGGTAAAGAAACGATAGAGGAATTGATGGGAGTATTAAAACAGTTTTCGAAGTAAGGAGGGGATCTATGATGAGTGAAACAAATCATGCTACACTTGGGGTAACAGGAATGACTTGTGCTGCATGTTCCAACCGGATTGAAAAAACTTTAAATAAAATGGACGGTGTGGATGCCCAGGTTAATTTAACGACAGAAAAGGCAACTGTAGAATATGATCCGGATCAAACATCGATAGAAGATATTACGAAGAAAATTGAAAATGTCGGCTATGGTGTTTTAATGGAAAATGCTGAATTAGATGTGTTTGGAATGACCTGTGCAGCATGTTCGAACCGTATTGAAAAGGTATTGAATAAGCAAGAGGGAGTTAAGTACGCAACAGTTAACTTAACAACAGAAACTGCATCGATTGAATATAATCCAGGACTTACAGATGTTAAAACATTGATTGAAAAAATCAAAAATGTGGGGTATGATGCGAAGTCTAAAGCGGAGACAGCCGAAAAGCAAACACATAAAGAAAAAGAACTAAAACATCAGAAAACGAAATTAATCATTTCAGCCGTGTTAGCTGCACCACTATTAGTAACCATGTTAGTTCATTTATTTAATATGACGATACCGGATATATTCATGAATCCGTGGTTCCAATTTGCTTTAGCAACACCTATTCAATTTATCATCGGTTGGCAATTTTATGTTGGCGCATATAAGAACCTTCGTAATGGTGGAGCAAACATGGATGTGCTTGTTGCGCTAGGTACGAGTGCTGCTTATTTCTATAGTTTATACGAAGCATTCAAAACCATTGGCAACCCCGAATATATGCCGCATTTATACTTTGAAACGAGTGCTGTATTAATCACGTTAATTTTATTTGGTAAATATTTAGAAGCAAGAGCAAAAAGCCAGACAACGAATGCACTATCCTCTTTACTTAATTTACAAGCAAAAGAGGCTCGCGTGATAAGAAATGGCGAGGAAATCATGATTCCAGTGGATGAAGTTGTCGTTGGTGATCGACTAGTTGTAAAACCAGGAGAAAAGATACCTGTAGACGGGATCGTTGTAAAGGGAAGAACATCTGTAGATGAGTCGATGATTACAGGGGAGTCCATTCCAATTGAAAAAGAAATAGATGCTGGCTTAATCGGCTCAACGATAAACAAAAATGGTTCGATTGTAATGGAAGCTACAAAGGTTGGGAAAGACACTGCCTTGGCATCAATTGTTAAAGTTGTGGAAGAAGCCCAAGGATCGAAAGCACCGATTCAGCGATTGGCTGATGTCATTTCTGGTTATTTCGTACCAATCGTTGTAGGAATTGCCATTCTTACATTTATCGTATGGATATCCTTTGTCCAACCTGGTCAATTTGAATCTGCCTTAGTTGCAGCAATTGCTGTACTTGTTATTGCCTGTCCATGTGCGTTAGGTTTAGCAACACCGACTTCCATCATGGTAGGGACAGGAAGGGCAGCAGAGAGTGGCATCTTGTTTAAAGGTGGAGAACATTTAGAAAGAACACATCAGTTAAATGCCATTGTTATGGACAAAACAGGAACAATTACAAAAGGGAAACCCGAAGTAACGGACTTTACTGGTGATGAAGAAGCACTACAATTGTTGGCTAGTGCAGAAAAAGGGTCAGAACATCCACTTGCAGGAGCCATTGTGGCCTATGCAACGGAGAAGAATATTGACTTTGTAGAAGTGGATGAATTTGATGCTATACCTGGCCATGGTATTGAAGCTAAGATTTCTGGAAAACAAGTTCTCGTTGGAAACCGAAAATTAATGAATGATTATCAAATTGATATGGCAGGTAATGAAGAGGAATTAGTTGAATTTGAAACGGATGGTAAAACAGCGATGTTAATTGCGATTGATGGAGCTTATCGCGGAATTGTTGCGGTTGCTGATACCATTAAAGAAACAGCACCTCAGGCAATTAGAGAGTTAAAAGAACAAGGTTTAGAAGTTATCATGTTAACAGGGGATAACGAAAGAACAGCTCAAGCTATTGCAAAACAAGTAGGAATCGACCAAGTGATTGCCGGGGTATTACCAGAAGAAAAAGCGGATAAGGTCAAAGAAATTCAAGATGAGGGTAAAAAAGTAGCGATGGTTGGTGACGGTGTGAACGACGCACCTGCATTAGTGACTGCAGATATCGGAATTGCCATTGGAACTGGTACAGAAGTGGCGATTGAAGCGGCCGACTTGACGATTCTTGGTGGAGAATTATTACTCATACCGAAAGCCATTAGAATCAGTCATGCAACCATCCGAAATATTCGCCAAAACTTATTCTGGGCTTTTGGATACAATACAGCAGGAATCCCAGTTGCAGCGGTTGGATTACTTGCTCCGTGGATTGCTGGTGCAGCCATGGCGTTAAGTTCAGTAAGTGTTGTTTCGAACTCCCTTCGCTTAAAACGAGTGAAACTTTAAAGTTGGACTCATTTAAAGGAGGTGAAAAATAATGGAAAAAACATTAAATGTACAAGGCATGTCATGTGGTCATTGCAAAATGTCTGTTGAAGGTGCATTAAAAAAATTAGATGGCGTATCAGCAACTGAAGTTAATTTAGGAGCAGGCAAAGTAGACGTTACTTTTGACGAATCAAAAGTAAATGTGGATGCCATGAAAGAAGCCATTGAAGAACAAGGCTATGATGTGGAAGCCTAAACATAAGAAGCAACAGCTGGTTTTCTGTAAAGTGGAAAATCAGCTGTTTTTTTGTTGAAATGAAGTTTCACTTTATCCGCATTAACGGTCTGTAATCCCCCCACTTCTAAACAGGAGGGAAGCCCAAGATGTGAAGGGTCCGTAAATCCCCGATTCTGTTCAACTAACATTCAGTGGGGAGGTAAGGAATTCCCCACTGAGAAGTTTCACTTTATCAGAGGTTGTCTTTTTTGTGCATAAAAAAGTGATACTCACCATTTTCTAGCGCGTACCACTTATCTTTAATTACTGGGTTTTGTCCCAGTTCCTATTTTTCTTTTTCTGCAAGTTTGACGGCGGTTTCCGCAAATTGCTCAATCTTCTCAATTTCCTCGTTAGATGGTGTCAGATCAACTTTAAAACGTTCTGGTAAAAGCTTTGCACCAAGAAAATTAAGCTTATCGCCCATTAAATCGACAGACAAACAAAATTCATCATAGGCAGTATCTCCGGAACCGAATACAGCGAACACTGTGTTTCCAAACTCGGCTTCATCTAGTTCATCATAGAAATCTTCCGCTTCAAAGGGGACTTCGCCATCATCAGAAGAATGGGTTCCGATGAAGACGATATCATAGTCGGATAATTCATCAACATCGATTGGATCGAAGTCGAACGTTCTAATTTCTACATCATGATTTTTATATTCAAGATAGCCGGCAATTGCCTCGGCCATCATTTCTGTATTTCCAGTTGTGGAAATATAAAGTAGTAATACATTTGCCATTTTAAATTCCTCCACCTTCCACCCTCAATCTTAACGTATAGATAGAATTTGTTTCAATAAAAAGGACATTCTAGAAAAAATTTTACATCTGTTCTACAATAATAAAAGTAGGAGGAAATTAGGATTAGGTCTTTTTGGTCATATAAATCTGCTTAGAACTTTTAAGTAATGTAGAAAGCTGCCGATATAAGATAGGTAGACTTATGGAAATTCATAACATAGTAATCAATACATAGGGAAAAGGGTGAAGTGATTGAAGAAGGAACAGACCAAGAAGAAAAATAAGCGGCAAAAATTTATGACCGGTCTCCGTATGCAATTGACGATTCCATTTGTCATTCTAATCGTTCTCGCTGTAGGTATCGTCGCCTTTGTCAGTTACAACTTCAGTGTTCGAACGACAACAGACGAACTATCAAAAAATGTGGAACAGCAAATGAACAGTGTGAATCATACATTTGATATGTATTTTGGTCATATGGAGAACGCTTTAACCCGCGTGGCGTCCAGTTCAACAATCCGTAAATATGGCGGGGATGATTACCTTGAATTATTTTCTTATTTACAAGAGTCGAGTTTAGCAAGTGAAGATCTGATGGCAACTTATGCAGGCTACGATGACAGTGAAGATATAATAATTTTTCCTCATGATGATGCGATAAAAGATATCAATCCTAAAGATCGGGGTTGGTATGTAGAAGCGGTGGAACGAGATGGGGGAATCATTTGGACAGAACCTTATGAAGATGCTCTATCAGGAGATATTGTAATTACAGCCGCGAAAGCTTTTTATGAATATAATCAGCTTGTGGGAGTAGCTGGAATTGACATTCATACGCAAGCCCTGTTTCGCTTGATTAATGATATTCAAATTGGAGATAACGGGTATGCAATTGTTCTGGACGAGGCTGGGAACTACATTACGAATCCTGATGAATCAAAAATGGGAGAAAATATAGCAGATGAAGCTTTTTTTCAAGAGATAATCGCTGCGGGGGATCAGGGTATGATTGAGACGACTGTAGGTGGAGAAGAGTTAACGATCGGTTTTATCAAAAACCCGACAACAAACTGGATTATTGCAGGAGTCATCAATCAAAGTGAATTTCGAGATAAGGCAAGTGCGGTAATGTTGCCGATATTTATTACCCTGCTCGTTGTATTAGCCCTTGCAATTAGTGCTGCAACAATTATCGCGAGTCGAATTATTAAGCCGATTCGTGACCTTCAACAATCAATGAAACGAGTGGAAAAAGGGAATTTAACGGCAACGAAAGTTCTTAATCGAAATGATGAAATTGGCGGGTTAAGTAAAAGTTTCAACTTTATGGTAAGTGAAATGCGGAATGTGATTGACCGAATAGCTTATAGTTCGAATAAAGTTGCAGATGCTGCGGAGAATCTTGTGGCGAGTACAGAAGAAAATACCGCGTCCGCAAATGAAGTTGCTCGAACGATGGAAGAGATTGCCGCTGGTGCGAGTAATCAAGCCGACTTAAATGAAAAGAATACAATGTCATTCCATTCCTTATCAAAGATGATTGAGGAAATTAAAGAAAAGAATGAGCAAATGTATACCCAGGCGCAAGATATGGGCCGGCTTTCCAGCACAGGTGTGGAATCGATTCAAGCACTAGCAACACGATCTGCTGAAACTGCAGAAGTTGCAAGTCAAGTGATGACAGCGATCGAACAATTAAATGAAAAATCCACGAACATCCATACAATTGTGGATAAGATTGCAACTATCGCTAGCCAGACGAATTTACTTGCATTGAATGCATCAATTGAAGCCGCCCGCGCCGGAGAGCATGGTCATGGCTTTGCAGTTGTAGCTAGTGAAGTAGGGAAGCTTGCTGAAGAGACGGCGGACGCTTTGAAAGATATTGCAGCAATCATCGAGGAAATGCAAGAGGAGACAGAGCAATCGGTTGAGCTTGTGCAGAACACAATGGAATTATTCGAACAGCAAAGCGAAAGTGTCGGTGATACAGGTCAAGCCTTCCTTGCGATATCTGGATCCGTGAATGAGAATAGTCAAATGACCGAACAGATTATGGAACTTACGAACAGGATTGTCGAAATGCAGAAAGAAATCATTCAGAATACGGAAAATTACGCGTCAATCAGTGAAGAAACAGCAGCAGGAACAGAAGAAATTTCCGCATCCATAGAAGAACAAACTGCTTCGATGGAAATGTTGAGTAATTTAGCTACAGATCTAGAAGCAATTGCAAATACAATGAATGAGGAAATTGATCGTTTTAAAATTAACTAAGCCGTTGCAAAAAGGCTACGGAACCGAGCTTTGGAAAGGATGTACGTGATGGAAACCAATCAATATCTAGATGTCTTTCTGGATGAAAGCAGGGAACATCTTCAAGTGATTAATGACCATACTCTAAGATTAGAAAATGAACCGCAAAATGAAGGATTAGTGAACGAAATCTTCCGTTCTGCCCATACATTAAAAGGGATGGCCGCAACAATGGGTTATGAAGACATCGCTTCATTGACACATAAAATGGAAAATGTTCTTGATTTAATTCGCAACAAACAATTACAAGCTACGACAGAAGTAATTGATATTATTTTTATCGCCATCGAATACCTGGAGGAAATGGTCGAGGCGATAAGTAATGGCCAGGATGGGAAGAAGGATGTCACAGAATTAGTTGCTCGCCTTGATCGTTTCGAAAAAGGGGAAGCAGCAGCTACAGCAGAACAGAACAAAGTAGAGGAGCCTGAAGATACTGCTACCGTCCCTGTTAATCTGGATGAGTTTCAGATGACTATTATTGAACAGGGGGAGGAGCAAGGATTTGCTGCTTATCAGATCATCGTAGAGCTTTCCGATGAATCGATTTTGAAAGGCGCTCGAGCTTACATGGTCTTTGAAGCTTTGGAAGATAAAGGGGAAGTCATTAAAACAATTCCGGCGACAGAAGATATCGAGGAAGGTAATTTTGACAATTCCTTCGAGTTGATTTTTCTTTCCAAGGAAGCCCCTGAGAATTTTGAGCCTTTGATTTTAAAAGTTTCAGAGATTCGTAATGTCGTTATAAATCGGGTACGTTTCCATCAAGAGGAGGTCCAAGCTGAAGAACAGGAATTTGCAGTAAAAGAAGAATTGAATGAACGCAATCCTGTGGAGCACGCGGATTCAGCAGTCTCTAATCATCAGCCTGCAAAAACGATTCGTGTCAACTTAGATCGGATTGATGACTTACTTAATCTGTTTGAAGAAGTAGTCATTGATCAAAGCAGGTTAAATGTAGTAGCAGATGGGATTAAGAATCCAGAACTAACGGAAACGGTAGAGCATATGAACCGAGTATCATCTGATATGCAAAGCTTAATTTTAGCAATGCGCATGGTACCAGTTGAACAGGTATTCAACCGCTTTCCCCGTATGGTACGTGGTCTTGCCCGCGATTTGGAAAAAAAGATCAACTTGGAAATAATTGGTGCGGATACCGAGCTTGATCGAACGGTAATTGATGAGATCGGGGACCCGCTCGTTCACTTGATTCGTAATTCGGTGGACCATGGAATCGAACGACCAGAAGAGCGGAGAAATTCTGGGAAGGCGGAAGAAGGAAATGTCGTCTTGCGAGCATTCCATAGTGGGAATCATGTCTTTATTGAAATTGAAGATGATGGTGCAGGAATTAATTTAAATAAAGTTAAGAAGAAGGCTATCGATAATGGAATAATAACAGCACAAGAAGCGGATCAATTGTCTGAACAGGAAGTATGTCAATTAATTCTCGAATCCGGATTCAGTACAGCTGAAACAGTTTCCAGTGTATCTGGTCGTGGTGTCGGGCTTGATGTTGTAAAAAATAAAATAGAATCTCTTGGCGGTTCGATTTCTATTGAGTCGACGCAAGGGGAGGGGAGTATATTTTCCATTCAATTGCCATTAACCCTCTCGATTATTACAACCTTGCTCGTGAAATCCCAAGAAGAGACATACGCGATTCCACTTTCATCGATTATTGAAACCGTATTGCTTCAAAAAGAGCAAATCATGACGTCCCACGGTCAAAAAGTGATGGATTTCCGGGGGCAAATTGTTTCATTACTTGATTTACAGGAAGTACTGGCAATCCCGGAACTTGAAGCAGTGGAAGAAGAGCAGGCTGTAGTCGTAATGAAAAAAGGAGATAAACTTACTGGACTTGTCGTCGACCATTTGATTGGTCAGCAGGAACTTGTTTTGAAATCCCTAGGGGACTACTTAGGAGATGTATTTGCCATATCAGGAGCGACAATTTTAGGTGATGGACAAGTAGCTTTAATAATTGATCCGAACGCATTAATAAAGTAAGGTGGGAGTGGAATGGAAGAATCTCGTAAATATATATTATTCACATTACATGGGCAGGCCTATGCTGTAGATGCCCAGTATGTCATATCAATTGAACGGTTGCAGCAGATCACAGAGGTACCGCAAACGAAGGAATTCATTCGGGGTGTAACGGAAATCCGCGACGAAACAACAGCAATTATTGACTTGCGAATCGCTTTAAGTTTAACGACGACGGAAAATACGAATGATACACGGATTCTCGTCATTACATTAGAAGGTATGCAAATTGGCCTGATAGTAGATGCGGTGACAGAAGTGCTAGATATTAATTCAAATAATATAGAGGACGCCCCTTCAATCATTTCGGGAGTTCAAGCCACTTACCTCGAAGGCGTTGCAAAAGTCAATGAACAATTGATCCTCCTCTTAGACATTGCTAAAATGCTTGATATGGAAGATAAAGAGGGATTAAAAGAAGTATTACAGTAGAAAAGTGGGACAGGGGGTCAGAGCATTTGTCCCAGGTTAGGGACAAACGCTCTGACCCCCTGTCCCGTTTCCTTATCGTTTTCGCTCAACCTTTGGTACAATGGTTTACGAACCGTATTATAAATGGGAAGTCCCATATTTATTTATATAGGAATAACCATTAGGGACGAATGGCAGGTCCATTAGTCGGTGGCTTTATAGTCGGTTATTATAATATTGAAATGTTGTTCTACTAATCGGACTACTTCTGATCCCTTCTATAACTACATTCCTGTATGACAAAAAATAAAAGCCGAGCAAGGAGGAGCATCATGAAAGATATTAAATTAATTGCATTAGATATGGATGGTACATTGCTGAATGACAATCAGGAAGTACCGGAAAGGAACCGAAAAGCAATAGAGCAAGCACTTGCAAAAGATGTTCATGTCGTATTAAGTACGGGTCGCGGATTTAATACGTGTTACCCTTACGCAGTTGATCTTGAATTGCCTTCATATCTTATTACTGCCAATGGTGCGGAAATTTGGACGATGGAGAAGGAATTACTCAGAAGAAGAAAACTGGAATCGGAAATGATCGAAAAGCTTTATAACATTACTACACAAGTAGGAGCAGAAATGTGGATGATTTCCACAGAGGGAGCATTTAATGGAAATTTCCCGAACGATTTCAATAAGTATGAATGGCTGAAATTCGGCTGTCATACGGACGATCAGCGGAAACTTGATATTCTTATCAAAGAATTTTCCAAGTTTGAGGAACTTGAGTTATCCAACTCGCTACCGATGAATATAGAAGTTAACGCTAGAGGAGTTTCCAAGGCGGATGCACTGGAGTTTTTATGCGAGCGAATCGGTATTACGATGGATAATGTGCTTGCCTGTGGAGATAGTCTGAATGATATTAAGATGATTCAAGGATCAGGAGTCGGTGTTGCAATGGGAAATGCCCAGGAAGCGATTAAGAAAGTTGCCGACTATGAATCTGTTACGAATAATGAAGGCGGAGTAGGAGAAGCAATTGAGAAGTTTGTATTAAATGTATAAAGTTAAGATACGAAAAGGCGATTCTTTCAACATGAAGAGTCGCCTTACTTTTATTCGACACTTTATGTAGTCAACAAAGTGAATCACTAGACACGTTTATTTTTACAAACTGCCACTTGCTTTCATTCAGCGTAAGTATTTTGAGCATTCATTTTATTGGCGTTCTAGTTACCGTTCAGTTGCCCGGCGGACGGATGCTTTCCACGGGCACGGCCTCAGCCTCCTCGGAAGAAAACCGCTTCCTGCGGGGTCTTCGGACTCGTGCTTTTCCCGTAGGAGTCACCGTCCGCCGGGCAACTGAACTGGTCTAAAGGATTATTTTAAAAAGAAATTATTCCGTTATGATAAGGATTGTACTTTTGGAATATTAAACAGCAATCCAAATCACGCCTTTTCTCGGAGCAGTCCAGACACCTCGAGACTCCTGCAGGAGGCTCACCAGCCGCCTGCGGAAAGCGAGAGGTGTCTGGACTGCGGACCTCCAGAAGGAAGTGCACGCACTTACGCTAAATGAAAGTATCTCATTTATAAATTTAATTCAAATCATGTGCTTGCATTTTTTCTAATTCTTTTTCATGTTTTTTCTTTAATGACTTTCTCCCCTGATCCCATTGCTCTAATAGAAAGAGCAGTCCGATAATCAGGATGATGAAATAGAACCATAAACTATTAATACTGCCATTGATTAACGAGATGGTCATCCAAGTTGTAAAAACAACGGGTATTAGAGCGCCCCAATAGGGATTATTCCTAGTTGAAAGGAAATATTGTATACCGAGAAAAGCTGCAATGATAAATACATCATAAATTCCGTAACCAAACATTAAACTTCATTCCTTTCTTGCTTATATTTATCAATAATTAATTTCGCCTCTTCTAAGTTGATCCGATCATCAATCGATAGTTGTTTAATAAATTTGATAAAGCCCTCGTTTTCTACTTTCTCGTTGATCTTAATCTTTTCAATTAATCTGTCGAGCCGGATTCTAACAGTAGGGTATGAGACATCATAGAGCTTGGAAATTTCTTTTAAGGAACCGGAGTGGATGACAAAGTTTTTGATGAATTCGATGTCTTCCGTTTCTAAAGCTAATATCCAGGCAGGAACGTTATTCATTTCCATCCTTTCACCTCATTTTTTATTGTTTAAATATATCTTAACATAAAATTAAATAAAGTTAAAGAAAAAATAAATATTATTTAAATATACAATGAGAGATCGAGGCAGAGCAGTTGGCGAACGAATGAATTTGAGTTATGATACGAGGACAGATTATCTTATTATTTCGAAGTTAGGAAGTGTGTGAACATGGAGGAACATAAAGAAATGTCGAGGGTAGAGACGAAGACCCCGACGAAAATGTTAACAATCACAGCCGCACTAGTTGCAATCAATTTAGTATTAAATCAATTCACTTTAGCATTTGGTCCCTTGCTGGAAATTGGCTTTGCCTTTTTGCCGATCGCAGTACTTGCCTATCTTTATGGACCAGTGAATGCAGGAATTGCTTCTGTTGTTGCTGATATTATTGGCTTTGTGTTACGGCCAGCGGGATTCTTTTTCCCTGGGTTTACATTTAATTCATTATTAATTGGCTTATTATTTGGATGGTTTCTCTATAAGAAACCCGTCACACTCAGTCGGGTTGCGTTAGCTAACTTGGTTGTTACCATTGTAATTACATTAATCCTAACACCGATTTGGTTGAATATTATGTTTGGGAGCCCCCTTTTTGCTGGACCGCGGATGGTGAAGGCGATTGTTCTTTATCCGATTGAAGTAGGATTGTTATATGCCTTATTAAAATCGATTAGTAGGGTAGACTTAAAACTATAGTCAATCGATTATCACCTGGGATTTTAACATGCATAAACTAAAGATATCAGGCTAGTAAAGGATGATTCTCATGAAGCTTAAAAAATATTATGTTTCCGGAAATACAGCAGAAGGTTATATTGACAGCTTAGCGACAAATTTGCACGGAATAGACGAAGTGGTTCAGCTCGACAATCCGTCCTATAGAGTGAATACAGCCATTTTGCAGCAATTAATCGAACAGAATAAAGACGACACTCCGATTGAAGTATTGAAAAGTCCAATCAGTGCAGCGTATCTTGAAGGGGTGATCTTCAGGGATAAACAGCTCGCCATCTTGGGTAATCGGGAATGTCCATTTACAAATCAAGCATATGATCTATTTAAAAAAGGGTTGCGTATTCATGATGAACTCGAGCAAGTTTTTATCAAGGAAATGGATTTCGAGAAGGCAGATGATTTAGCAAAGAAATATATCGATAAGCTGCTTCCGGTGCTTCCGGATCATGTGAATGAAACTCGTGAGCCTTATATTTACCGCAGATTTTTCGGCACGAACACAATGGATGGTGTCGTAAATGAAGTGCCTAATCTGATTTCAGAACTTGATCTGATTTATCACATTAAAGGTCGGGCAGGCACGGGCAAATCGACATTTATGAAAAGAATTGTAAAAGCATGTCTTGAGCGCGGGTTGGATCTTGAATTATATCACTGCAGCTTTGACCCGAATAGTATTGATATGGTACTTGTGCCGGAACTAAAGTTCTGTTTATTTGATAGTACGGACCCGCACGCATTTGAACCAATTGACAAATCGAGAGAGCAAGTCATTGATTTATATGAAGAAACCGTTACACCAGGAACGGATGAAAGATATGCAGAAGAAATTGACAACCTGACAAAGCAATATAAGAGCTACATGAAAAAAGGGGTGGCTGCCCTCCAAATGGAAGGTGCTGAAATCGTCGAACAAGATACGAAGAGACCGTTCGATCAGATGGAAATAACGGAAAGAGTCAACAACCTCCAGGCGAAACTTGATTAAAACTCCAATCCTTGGGCAAACTAAGCAAAACAGACAAGTTGGAGGACAAAGCATATGACGGGCCATACTATTCCAGAATATCCAGAATCCTACTGGTTAAAAAATAATGACACACTCCCAGAATATCCTCAACTTAAAGAGGATATCAAAGCGGATGTTACGATCGTTGGCGCAGGAATTACAGGGATTACGGCAGCGTATCTATTAGCAAATGAAGGACTGCGCATCGCAATAATAGATGCCGGACGTTTGATGAACGGCACGACGGGACACACGACAGCTAAGATTACGTCCCAACATGGTTTGATTTATGATGAATTAATTACAAATGTTGGAGTGGAAAATGCCAAACTATATTATGAATCCAACGAAGCTGCCAAGCAATTTATAAAACAAACCATTGAAGAGCAGAATATTGCTTGTGATTACAAAGAACAAGACGCAATCCTCTATGCAACGACTGAAGAATATGCTGTTAAAATGGAAAAAGAAGCTAAAGCATATGAACGGTTAGGGATTCCCGGTACTCTCACGACAGATATTCCGCTTGGGATTCCAATTAAGAATGCCTTGATCATGAAGGAGCAGGCACAATTTCATCCGGTAAAATTTTTACAACATCTGCTTCATATCATCAAGGAAAAAAATGTGAGGATTTATGAGCATACAACCGCAGTGAAAGTTGAAAAAGGTGAAAATCAAAAGGTTGTTATGAGGAATGGTGCACAGATTTTAAGTAAACATATACTTGTCGCGAGCCATTTTCCATTTCATGAAGGACTCGGGTTATACGCAGCTCGTATGGATGTTGAACGTTCTTATATCATCGCGGCAAAAATGAAAAAAACCTTTCCTGGGGGGATGTATCTTCAAGTCGACCCACCCGTACATTCGCTCCGAAGTGTAACAATCGGTGGGGAAGATATGGTTCTGATTGGCGGGATGACCCATAAGACAGGGAAGGAAACAGATACGAATAAGCTCTATGAATCGTTGCGAGATTTTGGTGACCAATTATTTGAAGTAGAGGATATTCCTTATCGTTGGTCGGCCCAAGATTTAATAACGTTGGATAAAGTGCCTTATATTGGAGAACTCACTCCGAACCATCCGTATGTGACTGTTGCGACCGGATTCCGTAAATGGGGAATGACAAACAGCGTCGTTGCGGCAAAACTTTTCCGTGATTATGTGCTTAGACAGAAAAATAAATATGAAGAGTTATACACCCCATCGCGCTTCCATGCAAAAGCAAGTATCCCATCCCTCGTGGAAGTGAATAAGAAAGTCGTAACGAGCCTTGTAAAAGGAAAGCTTGAAAGACCGGAGCGAACCCCGGAGTCGCTTTCGAATGATGAAGGGGCAATCGTGACGTTGGATGGTCAAAGAAAAGGAGCCTACAAGGATGAGCAAGGGAACCTTCATATTGTTGACACGACTTGCACGCATGCAGGATGTGAGGTCAACTGGAATAAAGGGGAGCGAACTTGGGATTGTCCTTGTCACGGTTCTAGATTCGATTATACGGGGAAAGTAATCGAAGGCCCCGCGGAAAAACCATTAAAAAAATAAATAAAGTATGGACCTGAATGGTGATCGGGTCTGTACTTTTTTTATTCTGCAAAAATATTTTAGTAAATTACCCTTGTGTTTTTTAATGAAATCGGTTACAATTAATTAACTGAAAATTAGGATAGGACATTAAAAAAGGGTGGTGAAGTTATGGTAACGTTGAAAATGTTGAAACCTTATTACATTAAGAATGAGAAGAACTTTGTTCGGATTATTTTGGCTTATCAATATTTTTCGGTCATTATTAAGAACAAGGTTTATCAATTTATCCCTGTGGAATCAAATGAAATTCGCGTTAACCGCCGCACTGAAAAGATTGAGAATATCGATGCGGTATTTGCTTTTCAGAATGGAAAAGAAATTGTCAATGTCCCAATGGTGAAGCTCATTACTTTACCTGAGTTCCTGGAACAAATCCATGATATTGCAAGGCCATATTACTTCAGTGCCCAAAATGAAATAGAAGCAGAAGAACGTGAAGATTATACAGCAATTATTGCAGAATTAGAACGCCAAAACATACTGCGGCTTATTGATAAAGCATTGGACGAGAGGGATGAAGAAACATTTAAAGCAATGGCAACGGTCTTAAAGAATATGGATCAATAATGAATAAGCTGGAAGAGAAAATTCTTAACGGGTTTTCTTTTGAGGTGCAAATAAGAATAAGTAAATAACCATTGGAATCACATGGTTATTCGCAACTAAAGTAGCGGAACAATTCACAATTGGATTGTTTCTGCTACTTTTTATTTTGAGGATCTGTTGGAATATTTGGCAAGTAAATTATCTATCTTAAATAGTGTCATATATATTTGACATAAAATTAAATGTCATATATAATGTACTTATAGTGATTTGAAAGGGTGTTTGGCTTGAACAAAGTCAAAAAGTATAGAACGCAAATGAAATTAACTCAGATTGAGTTAGCCAAAAAGGTTGGTGTAGCAAGACAAACCATTAACTTAATTGAAAACAATAAATACAACCCCTCATTATCTTTATGTATTTGTTTAGCCAAGGAACTAAAAACTGACCTAAATACTTTATTTTGGGAGGAGATAGACAATGAGAAATAAATTAATCAATCGATTTATTGGTGCAATAGATGACCGAGATGAGTACCAACAACAAGAAATTTATAAAGAATTAGCCCTATCTGGAATGCTATTATGGTATTTGACTATGTTGTTAATGGTTGTAGGTCTTATAGTTGATACAATTCATAATAAACTATCGTTTTTAACACCAGCACTTTTCATCATTAACATGGTTTATGCAGGTATCATTATGTCAAGGTTAAGAAAAAAACAATTGGATGACACGGATTGTGCTTCCATCGAAGAATACGAGGAAAAGAAGAAACGACTGAAAAAATCATCTACTTTCGGGGGTGTTCTATGGGGTTTATTCATGCTGATTTTTATGCAATATGTATTCCCTTATTTGTCCACGGGTGAAATAGACGTAAGTTGGCTAAAAGTATTAATATGGGGGATAGGTGGCTTATTTTTCGGGTCAATGATGTATTGGTTTTCAAAATCTAAATTACAGAAACACTTTTGATTTTACATTCAGACCACTAAAACGAAGAAAAACGCAAAGGATTCCAAAATCCTTTGCGTTTTCCATGGCCTATAAATTATATCTTTAAATCAAATACCTTATCCGTTGAGCAGGAGTAAGATTTCGTTTGTCGCTACCTTTTTAAACGCTTTTGCTATTCATCCTGATCATCTTGGTCTGAATAAAGCTGGTTAATCACTTCGACAAATTTTTCAACGGTATAGCCATTCGGTTTATCTTCCGTTTTTTCCATCATCATCGCGATTAAAATATCTTGTGAGTCATGCGGATATCCGACAAACCAGCTATTGATGGATCCACCCGCTTCGGCAGTCAATTTTAATTCGACCGTTCCCGTTTTTCCTGCAAGTGGAACATTCGCATCTTTCGCTTGTTGTGCCGTTCCATCTGTAACGACTGCACGAAGAATATCATCGATCAACTTCGCATCTTCCTTTGTAATAAGCTCATCTTTCCAGATTTGCCCTGTTTCTTCTTCAAGCAGTAAGGTAGGTTTCAACATATTCCCTTCATTTAAAAACATGGTATACGCAGTGGCTAAATGCAAGGCACTCATTTCCAGTTCTCCTTGACCGTAACTGGAGTTCGCAAGCAAGACTTCATCCGTTAATTCACCACTGTTTGAAAGGGTTGAACCTGCGATCGGATACTCGTAAGGAAGTTCTTCCTCAAAGCCGAACCGTTTAAATTCCTCTGTAAAAACGTCACTTCCCATGTCTACTGCTTGCATGGCAAAGTAAATATTGTCTGAACGGAGGAGGGCATCTCTTAAGTCAACAGGACCATTAGATTCTGATACCCGTGTAACTTTGTAATTTCCCCATTCTTCCCCCTTACTCCACTGTAACCCTTCAATTTCAAACGTTTCATCAGGATCCAGGGTACCTGCGTGGATGCCAGCAGCTGCCGTTATTGGTTTAAGAACGGAACCCGGCGCAAAACTTGCGGCAAACCGGTTGAGAAGAGGTTGTTTTGGATCATTCTCTAATTTATCCCATGTGTTGCCGGAAGTTCCATATAGTATTTCATTCGGATCAAAGGAAGGTGCGCTCACAAGTGCGAGTGTCTCCCCGGTTTTAGGATCGATCGCTGCTGTAGTACCTGTATTATCCCCATAGCTGTCAAATATTTTTTCTTGAACATTAATATCAATAGTAAGTTGAATGGTTTCTCCATTTTCAACCGGTTTTTCAGCAATGGTCACTTCATTTCCATCTTCTTTACGGACGCTAACAGTGACACCTTTTTTACCCTTCAGCTGCTCCTCGTAAAGTTGCTCTAAACCACGACGGCCAACTTGATCATTTGGTCCGTACTCATCACTGTCTGTTTTTTCCAGAAAGTCTGCTGTAACGTTTCCGATATAACCAACCAAATGCCCAGTTGCTTCACCGCCAGGATATATTCGACCGGTTAATTCCTTTCGCTGCACACCGGGAATAGCCATTAGTTGATTATAAGTGTCTTCATTTGTCGGAAGGATTGTTGTAATGGGGACAAATAAATGATCCTCAACCCAAGCAGCATCTAGTGCTTCGTTAATTTTTTCTTCATCCATATTTAAAATGCTAGCAATCTGTTTTATCGATTGTTCCCGATTCTCTAAATCCTCTGGCTTAATACCAATTTCATAAACGGTATCATTCAATGCTAGCGGAATCTGATTTCTATCGATAATTTCACCGCGTTGTGGCTCTACAAATTCAATTCCAATTTCCCCGCCATCCTGTAATTCCGGATGGATAAAACCAGCATCCCACTTAACAAACCAGTTTAATTCGGCATCATCTTCCTCGCTAATAGCTTCTTGAACGAGGGTAGCTTCATAATCAAAGCTGATCGGCCCTGCGAGAGATTCCATTTCAACTGTGAATGGAAGGGCCACACTCGGATTTTCTTCCTCTTTTAATGCTTGAATTTCTTCATCGGAAAGTTCATCAAACGTAATCTCGATATCTTTAATACTTAAATCTTCATAGATCTTTTTAAATCGTTCGATGGACTCTTCTTTTGAAAAGTCCGATCTCGTTTCTTTGCTGAACATATCATAAAGCTTTTCAAATTCCTGTTCACTCCAATAGGAAGTAAAAGTAGAAAAACGTTCATTTGGTGAAACATCGTCTTCCTTGGAGCACGCAACTAAAGCTAAGACAATAAAAATTAATAGAAAAGTTCGCTTCATTTTATTAACTCCGCCCCCTGATTCGTCATATATACCTAGTATATCATCATGTAAGTATCGTTTATAGAGAAAAAACCATGAAAAAATGTCACAAATTAGGAAAAGAACGCTAGAGGAGACCCCCTAGGCGTTCTTTTTTAACTTTCCATATGATTTCGGATCTCGGAATTAATCCTGTCGAACTCTGAATCTGGTACGACATAGTACCAGACACCATTAATGGTTGAACCAGAACCTTCAATTTCAAGTGTTTCTATATTATGTCTTGTTCCTAGATACCCAGTGAAAAGCTTCTGGATTTTTTTCATGTCAAGGTCGGTTTGAACATTTCCGCCTAAAATATCAAGGATCTCACCAAATTTAGTGATATTGGAGAAGCTTGCACCCTTTTCCATAGCAGCTGCAACTACTGCCCGTTGTCTGTCATTCCGCCCCATATCTCCACGTGGGTCCTGTTTACGCATACGAATGTAATCAAGTGCCTGTTCACCATTTAAGTGAATCGCTCCCTCAGAAAAATCGGAGCCGCCCTGGGAGAAGCTCTGATTATTATGCACTGTCACTCCGCCAATCGCGTCAATACCTTGTTTAAATCCTTCCATGTTTACACGTGAATATACATGAACCGGAATGTCGAACGTTTCTTCCACCGTTTGCACCGCTAACTCTACTCCACCAAAAGCATAAGCGTGGTTGATTTTATCCATTCCTCGACCAGGAATATTCACATACGTATCCCTTGGAATACTTAGCATGATCATCGAGTCTGTTTTCGGATTCAAGGACATTAAAATCATGGTGTCAGATCGGCCGCGGTCACCAGGACGTTCATCGACTCCAAGTAATAACATATTTATCGAGTCTTTTTCATCAAGTAATCCTTTCAGCTCCTTTTGGCGTTCCGGGTCCTCGTCTCTTGCCAGCGGGGTATGCATTGTATTTACAGCACTGCCAAGCTGACTATAAACATAAAAAGCTCCCCCTCCGATTATAAGGATAAACAATAATAAAATTCCACCAACCCAATATGGCCATTTCCGTCTCTTTTTTCCACTACTTCTCTGCATTCTTGCCACTTGTAAATTCTCCTCTAATGTATAATGTTCTCTTTCTCTGTTAACAGAGAAAGCGATTTTTCTCATGAAAACAGGACATAAAGTCCTTAACCAGTTCTAAGCTCTTTTACTGTATAAAATTATAGCCGAATTAGTCCATTTCGTCCATAAGAATTTACATGAAAATTGGTAAAATATGTGGGGATATGTTGGCGGCAATATAGAACAAAAATAAAAACCCGAGATGCGTTCACTCATCTTGGGTTTTTACAGGATATGCATACATAATGTAACGGTCTGGCGCATAGCCGACAAAGTTGAAAGGATAGCAAGTGGTAAGGGTAAGCACTTCTTCGCCGTGTGGAACAATAATTGTTCTGTCGTCTGCATCGACAATCTTCGTTTCTTTTATTTCATAGGTAAAGTCACCATAATCCATCTTAAGCACTAAATGATCACCAATCTCTAATTCACCCATCCGACGAAAGACTGTATCCCGGTGACCGGAAAGAACAATCTGTTCATTCTGCAACGGATAAGCTGTTCCCCGGTAATGCCCAACACCGCGGGCGAGATCATCTTCATGGGTTCCTTCAATAATAGGTAAATCAGCTTCAAGTGCAGGGATATGCAGAATCCCAGCTAGTTCTCCTGTATTTGGATCATAATTTTCTGCCGCAGCGTTTGCATCAAATTCATCTGCTTCTGTCTTGCGGGAAAGATCGCGCTCATCGATCATTGCTTGAGCTTCCGCTGTAGCTTCACTTTGGGCAGTAGTTGTTGTATACCACTGATAACCACCAAAGAATAGAACAACAATTCCGGCAATCATGAGCAAATAAGAAAGAAGTTTCATTTAATCCACCTCATTCTGAACATTAACATTAGTATAGCTCGCTTACAAAAAAATTAAAAGTTTTAATTTGTGTTAATTGTAAAGATAGGAACCTACACTATCTATAATACTCAACTTCCGCACTGATTAAAATTGCTCTGCACTAATGCGCGAAGAAGACTTTAAATCATACATTTGATGAGCGCAACATAATAAACGGACAGCTTCACTGCGCGAATTGAATAAGGTAAGCGTTGGTTAAGATCTCTCCGTGACCGAAAAAAATAAACAAAGGATAGAAGGCTCACCTATTATATGATATAATTCGAGTGAAAGTAGGTGAGTGGGTTTGCTTGGTGAACGAATTAAAACATTCAGAACAGAACAAAAAATGTCCATATCAGAATTAGCAGAAAAAGCTGGGGTAGCCAAATCATATTTGAGTTCGATTGAACGGAATAAGCAAACAAACCCATCCATTCAATTTATTGAGAAAGTCAGTGAAGCTTTAGGAGTTTCTGTCAATGAACTTCTCTATAATAGTGATGAAGTCGAAATTAAAGATCTGGACCGGGAATGGCTTGAAATTGTGTTGGAAGCAATGCAATCAGGAGTTTCCAAGAAACAATTTAAAGAATATCTCGAGTTTAATAAATGGAGAAAAGAACAAGAGTCAGAGTAGTCACCCCGTCTTTCTCTACATTAATCCAAGAAAGTCTGCAAACCATGGTATCTTCCTATACTATGGTTTTTTACTGCAAGGAATACTATAAAATAAATATGCTCTAGATAACTGACGTGCCAAGAGTAGCCATATTTTCCCCGCACCAAGCAAAGCCCAAATGAATTACTTCTTGCTGCTTTGCGAGGAATGTTTCTTCACTAAGTAAGTTTGCAGCACGGCGAGTGAGAAAATATTAAACTTTACACTCCCAGACCTAGGAAACTTACTGTAAGGGAACTTCCACCTTTGTTACGTTGTGAATAGATTGGAGAGTTTTCCGATTGGATAAAAAATATTGGTATTGGCTGCTTCCCGTTCTTTGGATGGGCATTATTTTCTATTCTTCCGCTACGCCATATGAACAGCAGGATATGAAACCATTTTTAGGTGAATCTGTGAACTTGGGGTTTCTCGAACCATTGGTAAATGAGGTGCGGTTTACATATAACGGATCCATTGTAAGCATCGAAACTCATGGTGTAGAGGGGATTGTAGAATTCTTCGTTCGAAAAGGTGCCCATGTATTTGTTTTTCTCTTCCTTACTTGTTTGTTTAAGATTGCACTTGCTAGGACAACGAGTCTGCGATTTAAAATCCAATTATTACTTGCCTTTTTACTAACCGTTGCATATGCTATTATGGATGAAATCCATCAGGGGTTCACCCCGAACCGTACACCATATATTGGGGATGTTTTCCTTGACAGCATGGGTGGTTTAATTGCTGTGGTTCTCCTAACTATCATTCGTAAAAGGAGCCTGTCCAAATAGCTTTTAATAAGCTTTCCCTAAGATATCTCAAAAAAATTCGCGAAAAAAGATGAAAATCTATGAAAAAAGTTGTATAATGTCCTATATGAAAAGTTAGAAAAACCCCAAAGCTAGTACGTAAGCTATAACATTGATTCACCAACCTCTAGAGAAAGCTTACAATGACAACTGTTACAACGCTAGACTTCAAAAACACTAGAATTGAAAGCAATGAAAAGGCGGGAATAGAGTTATGGGTGAGCAAGAGCGGTACAAGAATATGTTAAGAAAAATAATCGACGAAACTGAAAATGAAAAGATTCAAACGTCTGAAGAATTAATTCGCACATTAATAAATGAACTTACAACAAATATTGGTGTGAAATCTCAACATCCTTTAGTCAAGTAAAGAAAAAAAGCTGCATTCTAATAAATGAATGGAGCTTTTTTGTTTTAATAGAAAATTATTCTGTTGTGCTTTCAACATCGATTTCTAGATATTTTTCATCTGTAAAGTGGATATCTGCCTGGTCATTTGTTAAATCTATCATCCAATCTTTGAAATTATCCTTTTCCCCAGCTTCGACATAAACGATAAATTCAACATTCTCCAGATAATTTATCGTTTCGAGAACATGATCAGATTGTCTTAGCACATTTTCCAATTTACCGAGCAGACCGTAGTCGACCGTAACGGACACGCCTTGCATCAATACTCGTTTTACAATTCCTGTCGTTTTAATTGCTTGGCTTGTCGTATTTCCGTATGCGCGGATCAGACCTCCTGCACCGAGCTTAATCCCTCCAAAGTAGCGGGTCACGACTACTGCAGTATCTTTCAGATTCTGTTTCTTCAATACTTCCAGCATGGGTATTCCAGCAGTCCCGCTTGGCTCTCCATCGTCATTTGCTTTTTGAATTTCGTTATTTTCTCCGATCATATAGCAAGAACAGTTATGGGTAGCATCGTAATGCTTCTTCTTAATTTCCTGGATGAACGATTGAGCTTCTTCTTCCGTTTCGACACGACGTACATAGCCGATAAATCGGGATTTCTGAATGATTATTTCGTCCTGTCCTTCTTGTTTTACGGTAAAATAGTGTGATAGCATTGAATCACTCCTTACAATCTTCTTTGGGCAATCTTATCCCTGTATAGAGTACTTCATATCGGTAGATAATATTAGGTAAAAAGTTCTGAAAACGTGGAAGTAGGGAATAGACCCCATGAAAAATGAAATGTATCGCGTATATTATAACATACAGGGTGGTGGTAACGATGTTGATCAAAAATAGTGAAAAAGCAATTGATCAGGTCATCGATGAAATGATTCGTGTAGTCAAGAGTAGTAAGAATGAAATTTTTAATATTAGTGAACAGGCTCGTCACGAATATGATACCCTAAAAAAAGAACTGGAGGAAACGAAAAGACTTATAATAGAGTACATAGAAGAAGGCGATCGCTTGGAAATCGACATGCGGGCTTCCCGGAAGCGTCTAGCAGAGGTAAGTAAAGATTTCGTTCGCTACACGGAAAATGATATTCATCAGGCCTACAAGGAAACCCATCAATTACAAGCACAGATGACGGTGTACAGGGAGAAAGAAGCAGACTTAAGAAAAAAACGCGACGATATCGAGCGCCGACTCGTTAATCTATATGATACAATTAATAAGGCGGAAGAGATTACAAGCAAGATTTCGGTGGTCGAACAATATCTTGCAGATGATTTCTTCCAAGTTAATGAGCTGATTGAAACTGCAAAAGAAAAACAGGCATTCGGTCTGAAAATCATTGAAGCGCAGGAAGAAGAACGTAGAAGATTATCCCGTGAGATCCACGATGGTCCAGCCCAGATGCTTGCAAACATTCTGCTCCGTTCGGAAATTATCGAGCGGGTATTGCATGACGATTCCGTTAAGGCGGCAATAGATGAGCTTCAAAGTGTACGAAAAATGATCCGTTCATCACTCTATGAGGTAAGAAAAATAATTTATGATTTACGTCCGATGGCACTTGACGATTTAGGACTGATACCGACAATCCGGAAATATATTGCAAATCTTATTGACTTCCACCAAATTGACATCGACTTTGTCTTTTTAGGGGAAGAAAAGCGTCTGAATGATAAATATGAAGTTGCTTTATTCCGGTTGATGCAGGAGTCTGTTCAAAACGCAATTAAACATGCCAATCCGACACTTATTCAAGTGAAATTACAAATTCAGAAAAAGAATATCATCATGATTATTAAAGATAATGGAAAAGGGTTCGATGTAAATATAAAGAACGAGAATTCTTTTGGTCTTGTTGGCATGAGGGAACGTGTAGACATGTTGGGCGGAGAAATTGACATTAGTTCAAAACAAAATGAAGGAACGACTGTCATCATTCGCGTTCCAGGCGCAGCAGAATAAGACACCGAAGTATTCACGAATAAAACAAATCGACAATTAAATGATTTTTGGGAGGAAGTACAGATGGTAAATGACAATGTAATTAAGATTGTACTAATCGATGATCATAAGTTATTTCGTGAAGGAGTGAAGCGGATTTTAGAATTTGAATCATCCTTTGAAGTAATCGCAGAAGGAGATGACGGTACAGAAGCGGCAAAGCTTGTTAAAGAAAATAATCCAGATGTTGTCTTGATGGACATCAACATGCCGAATATTAATGGAATTGAAGCTACAGCTGACTTAGTCCGCTATTTCCCGGAAACGAAAGTCATCATCTTATCCATTCACGATGATGAAGCTTATGTTACCCATGCATTAAAAACTGGTGCACAGGGGTATCTTTTAAAGGAAATGGATTCTGATTCTTTAATCGAAGCGATTCGTGTAGTTAGTGAAGGAGGATCTTACTTACATCCAAAAGTTACCCATAATTTAGTGAAGGAGTATCGTCGTCTTGCTACGGATAGCGTTGCAGCAGGTGCTGGTGATAAAGTTGTTGAATACCGTAAACCACTTCATTTGCTTACGAAGCGTGAATGTCAAGTACTCCAACTGCTTGCTGACGGAAAGAGTAACCGCGCAGTCGCAGAAACTTTATATATAAGTGAGAAGACAGTAAAGAACCATGTTAGTAATATCTTGCAAAAAATGAATGTTAACGACCGAACCCAAGCCGTCGTAACGGCAATTAAAAAAGGCTGGGTAGAGGTATTGTAAAGCTTAGGCTATCGCTAGCAACATTAGACACCTACGAGATATTTTTATGGTTTCATATATAACCTAAAAAATCCTTGTTAAAACAAGGGTTTTTTATTTGGGAAATTATGTTGATGTTTAATGAATTTTTTCCGATTTTCATGTAAAATATAGGTCATACATTTGGGATTATAGAATACATACTTAAAAATAAAAATAGTGAAATGAAGGAGAAGGTAAACGATGAAAATTGCTGTCATGACAGATAGTACAGCTTATATTCCGGAGAAAACCCGTGAAGAACTAAACATTCATATGGTACCATTGAGCGTCGTATTTGATGATACATCTTACCGCGAGGAAATTGATATTACAACAGAAGAATTTTATGAGAAGCTGAAAAGTTATAAAGAACTGCCGACAACATCCCAGCCCTCCATCGGTTATATCGCGGAGAAGCTTGAACAGCTTGCTGAGGATTATGATGCTGTTATTTCCGTACATCTATCCAGCGGAATCAGCGGGACGTACCAGGCTGTTTTAAGTGCTGGTGAAATGGTTGAAGGCATTGATTTGTATGCTTATGATTCAGAAGCAAGTTGTTTTGTCCAAGCTTTTTATGTTTACGAAGCCGTGAAGCTTAGCAAGGAAAATAAAACACCGGAAGAAATTATTGCCCGCCTGGATGAAATGAAACAATCGATGCGTGCTTATTTTATGGTCGATGATTTAACGAACTTGACTCGGGGTGGACGACTTTCAAATGCTCAAGCTATTGTCGGAAGCTTACTGCAAGTTAAGCCAGTGCTTCACTTTGTAGATAAATTAATTGTCCCATTTGAAAAGATCCGCACCCGTAAGAAAGCGGTGAACCGCCTTATTGGCATGCTTGAAGCAGAAGCGGAAAAAGGGAAAGACTTGAAGGTAAGCTTCATTCATGCGAATGACGAGGAAGCAGCTCTAGCATTGGAAAAAGATTTCAAACAAAAATATCCAAATATCGAAACGTCCATTTCCTACTTCGGACCAGTTATCGGTACTCACCTCGGCGAAAAAGCGATCGGAGTCGGCTGGTACGAGAAATAAGAAGTTGGTTAAAAGCTTTATACGCAATCCAAAAAAACAGTCTTTTACGGCTGTTTTTTATGGATTGAGTTACAGAAGCTTATGATATATACTAACAATTAAAATAATTGAAGAAGGGATGATGCTAATGATCCAGCAACAATCAATTCCTCCTCTACATGAACTTGCTGCCCTCTTAGATGGAAAACTGCTCCGCCTTGAAGAACTTCCCATTGAAGACAAGCTTGCTCGCCACCTCCTATCAGAAAACCTCTTAGCAACAAAACCCGCCCTTCAAAAATCATTTCTCCGAACGAAATGCATGCGCTGTGGTAATGAATCTGCCCGCCAATTTGCTAAAATACCCTGTAAAAAATGTGAAAATACCCATTTGTATTGTAGAAGCTGTATCGATATGGGGAGACTAATGGAATGTGATGACCTTTATTATTGGAATGGGCCACCAGCAGTCTGGCCGAAACATGAAAATCCGTGTTCATGGGATGGAACATTAACTAGGGCGCAAGAGAAAGCTGCTTTACGAATTACAGAAGCCATTTTAAACAGGGAGAACGAAATTCTGACTTGGGCAGTTTGCGGAGCAGGGAAAACTGAGATGCTTTTCCCGGCAATCTCCAAGGCATTGGAAGAAGGGATGCGTATTTGTTTGGCGACACCGAGAGCAGATGTCGTCCGCGAATTAAAGCCTCGGCTCGAGAAAGCCTTTCAGGATATCCCAATCCAAGCGTTGTACGGTGGCAGTAAAGATAAGCATAAACATGCACAACTTCTAATTGCAACAACCCATCAACTTCTTCGTTACGAGGATGCGTTTGACGTTATGGTTATTGATGAGGTTGATGCCTTTCCCTTTCACGCCGATCCAGCTCTTCCATTTGCCGAGAAGCGCTCTCGCAAATCAACTTGTACAACAATCTATCTCACCGCAACCCCTAGGAAAGTTCTGAAAACTAAGGCCCGCCGAGGCAAATTAGCGCATGTTTTCGTCCCAGTTCGCTATCATGGCCATCCACTTCCCGTTCCACAATTAAAAATGTGGCTTGCACTAAATAAAGAACTTCCGAAACAGAATGCCTCTAATCCGCTCTTCCGCTGGCTTCTTAACAGGAGGAACCCAGAAAGACAGCTCCTTTTATTCCTTCCTACAGTAGAATTGACCAACCAACTGAAAACTCCATTTACGAATTTAATGCTCGAACACAAGCTCATCAACCATCCTGATGAATTAGATGCAGTTCACGCTGCAGACCCGGACAGGGAGGCAAAAGTCATGTCTTTCCGTGACAAAAAATTAAAAGTCATTTTGACAACGACTATTCTCGAACGTGGTGTAACTTTCCCTTCTGTTGATGTTGCGATTCTTGATGCTGGGCATGATGTATTCGATGAAGCAGCCCTCGTTCAAATAGCCGGTCGAGCGGGAAGAAATGCGAATGATCCAACAGGGGAAGTGATGTTTTTCCACGATGGGAAAACGGAGGCAATGCTTGCTGCCATTTATTCGATCAAACAAATGAATAAGCGAGGAGGTTTTTAGAATGAACTGTTTATGGTGTGAGGCAGAACAAAGTAGAAATATAGGTTGGAATAATTTCTTGTCTCTAATGCAACCATCCGAACTATGTGATTCTTGTGTGACGAACCTAACGTTCTTGCAGGATGCCCCGAGTCGTTGTGCGAAATGTAGCAGAGAAACCGCGGAAGAGACTTGCTTTGACTGCCAACGTTGGGAAAAACGTGCACAAGGTGATCCACTTCAATTGAATTATTCTGTTTTTCAATACAATCCTTTCCTGCAAGAGGTTATTGCAAAATGGAAATACCGCGGTGATTATGTATTGGGAGAATTATTCCGTCCTTATTTGCGGAAAGCGTTCTTTAAAAAATTCGGAAAGAAAAAGAAAGATTTAATAGCCGTCCCTATTCCTTTAAGTGAGGAAAGATTAGCAGAGCGCGGGTTTAATCAAGCGGAAATGCTTGCCGATTTCTTGCCGGTTCAAACAAAGTCTGCCTTTATTCGAATAGATAGTGAAAAGCAATCCAAGAAGAATCGTAAAGAACGAGTCACAGCTAAAAATCCTTTTTCACTCACCAAAAAAATTAAAACTCCTGTTCTTTTGGTCGATGATATATATACAACAGGAACTACATTACGGCATGCCAGCGAACTATTAATAAAACAAGGTTGTCCGCAAGTTTATGCATTAACGCTCATTCGTGGATAAAAATGCTATAATAAAAAATGAAACTTCATTCAGTGGGGGATCCTTACCTCCTCCCACTGAATGTTAGTTGAACAGAATCAGGGATTTACGGACTGTATATCCCACACTTTCACATGTTGGACTTCCCTCATGTTTAGAAGTGGGGGTATTACAGACCGTTAATGCGTGATAAAAGAAGAACGAAGAAAAAGGGGAATTTTTCATGGCAGAATTAGCTAACTGTTCCCGTTGTGGAGCAGTCTATGTAATGACGATTCGCGATATTTGTCAGGATTGCTATAAGAAAGAGGAAGAAGCATTCCAGACCGTATATCATTTTTTACGTGAGAAAAAGAACCGGGAAGCAACGATGATTGAAATTGTGGAAGCTACGGGTGTAGAAGAAAAAATGATTATGAAATTTGTTAAAGAAAGACGTTTGTTGCCGACAGATTTTCCAAACCTTGCTTATCCTTGTGACAGATGTGGTAGAGGTATTACGACTGGTAAGCTTTGTGAGAATTGTCAAAAGGAATTGAAGAGTGAACTTGCTATAGTCGAAGAAGAGGAACGGACAAAACAAGAACGTGAAGAAAGAGAACGAGAAAACGTCTATTTTTCTTTTAATAAGGATAAAAACTAAATAATCCTTCATAACTTTGATTAGATGCCGATACTATTAATAGGTGTAAGTATAAAATAATTGCTCGTTATAGATAGATGGGAGGAGGAAGAGGAATGAAAATCAATCGACCGAATCAACTGAATTTCAATCCTTATAAACAACAGCTCCAAAAACAGACAGAAATGAAAAAAACTGCAAAACGTTCGGATGAGCTACAAATTTCCAAGGAAGCTCTTAAGCTTCAGGAAAAAGGTCAGCCGAATAATAACCGTTCCAAAAAGGTTCAGGAAATCAAACAACAGATAGAAAATGGAGAATACAAAGTGGACCATGAAGTTGCTGCACAGAAAATGTTCGAGTTTTGGAAGAAGTAAGTTTAATGGGGAACAAGTCCATTCAAAGGAGGACCTATTAGTCCATGAATGAATTAAGACAAGCATTAACTGAATTAGTAGGCCTGCATCGGGAACTGCTCAGCATATCTGTTGAAAAAATGGAAGGTATCAAAGTTGGGAACATCGATAGCCTGCAACCTCTTTTAACCAGAGAACGGAAGCTTGTGCAAAAGATCGAGCAGGTGGAAAAGATACGCATTCAACTTGTAAATAATTGGATCGAAGCAGAAGAGATAACTGATGCAGAACCGACTATTACGTTCATACTGGAACAAATGACGAACGAAACGGAGAGGCTAGAGCTTGAAGAAGTGACGATTGAATTAACGAAGGTCATTACTGAACTGAAAGCTCAGGAAAAATTGAACATCGCCCTCATTAACCAATCCATGCAATTTGTACAAATGTCATTGGATTTAATGAGTCCGTCTCTAAAAAATATGAATTACTCGAATATGGATAAACCTGATGTTGAACAACCAAATCGATCCATATTTGATTCGAAGGCATAACTTAAGATAAAGGAGTAACAGCAAATGAGTACATTTCACGGATTGGAAATGGCAAAACAAGCATTATTTGCCCAGCAATCTGCTTTACATACAACTGGTCATAACATTGCAAACGCAAATACAGAAGGTTACTCGAGACAACGAGTGAATTATGTGACTGATATAGCGATGCCTAGCGCTTCAAAAAATCGAACGGGGATTCCTGGCCAAATCGGGACTGGGGTAAAAGCCGGTTCGATTCAGCGGATACGCGACCAGTTTCTCGATGGTCAGTTCCGCGGAGAGAATAGCTTAGCAGGGTATTGGGAAAAACGCGCGGACGCTCTTGGACGCATGGAGGATGTATTGAATGACTTGGATGATACTGGATTGTCCCAAGTGATGGACCAGTTCTGGAGTGCGCTTCAGGATCTTGCGGTGAATCCGACGAATGGCGGTGCACGTTCCGTCGTTGTTCAGCGTGGAAAGGCCCTAAGCGAAACATTTAATTATCTTAATCAGTCCTTAACGCAGATACGGAGTGATTTAAAAACGGAAATGAATCATGCCGTGGAAAGTGTCAACCGGATCTCAGAGCAGATTAGTGACTTGAATACACGGATTAAAGCACTTGAAATCAATGGCTATGTTCCGAATGATTTATATGATCAGCGTGACTTGCTTATTGACAAACTATCCGGAATCATCCCGATTGAAGTGAGTTACGAGAAATCAAGTGAGCATGTTGGTGACGTCGCCCAAGGTCTTGCAGTGATTGAAGTGAAGACAGAGGAATTCACCGATGCAGATGGAAATATACAGAACAGTTATAAGCTTGTTGACGGAGCAAACTTAACGTACCAGTCGATTTCCCTTGAAGAAGCAGAAAGTGATGGCTTTTCTTATATTAGCGGAATTCAGCTTGATATAGACGGTGCCCCCCTAAAATTGGATACGGGAAAAGCTGGGGCATTGCAATCTCTGATTGATACTTACGGCAGTGGAGAAAATGAAGGAGAATTCCTGAAAGGTCTTAAAGATTTGGCTGCACTACGGGATAATTTTATCGATGCATTTAACGAGGTTCATCGTGAAGGAGTTCCAATTGGAGAGACTGATGGACCAGTTGATTTCTTTGTGATTGATGAGGATGGCAATATGGCTGTAAATCAAGATATTATTGATAACCCTAAATTGATCGCTGCAGCGCTTGAAGGAGAAGGCGACGGGAAGAATGCTCTAGAGCTTGCAAAAGTGTTTGATGAGGCAGGAATAAAAGAAGCTTACTCACAAATAACTGGTTCATTAGCCGTTCAAGTAGAGGACGCTGAAAGAATGAGAAGGAATACAACCGTGTTAGTCAGCCAGCTGGAAAACGATCGACAATCCATCGGTTCCGTTTCGCTGGATGAGGAAATGACAAACATGATTAAGTTTCAGCATGCGTACAACGCAATGGCTCGTTCGATGACGGCAACGGACGAATTATTGGACCGTATTATTAATAATTTGGGGCTTGTAGGAAGGTAGGTCATAATGATGCGTGTTACACAAAGTATGATTTCAAATAATCTATTAAGCAATTTAAATAGAAGCTATGCAAAGATGGATAAATATTTTGATCAGTTGAATACGGGGAAGAAGTTCAGCCGTCCATCCGAAGATCCAGTTGCAGCTTTGAAGGGAATTGGCTACCGGACGGAATTGCACCGAATCGAACAGTATCAGCGGAATACCGGTGAAGTGCAAAATTGGTTTGACAATACAGATGCCGCATTGGAACAGGCAAATAGTGGTTTGCAGCGACTTCGTTATCTCGCTGTCCAGGCAAGTAATGGCACATATGGTGAAGGCGAGCTAAAAAATATAGCTGAAGAAGCCGAACAAATTAAACAAGACCTCATCGATGTGGCAAATACAAAAGTAAATGATAAATATATTTTTAATGGTACGAAAACCAATGAACCGCCTGTCAAAATTGTAGACGGGGAAGTCGTTCCTAATTTTGATGAAAATGCGGTTGAAATCGAGATTGCAGCTGGTGTGAACATAACCGTGAACAGCGATGGGAATAAGATATTTACTGACGAAGAAGCGGATATGTTTGCAGTAATTGATTCGTTCATCGAAAGCTTGAAGAGTGGGAATGCTGACGGAGAAATCGACCAAAGCATTGCCGCTTTAGACGGAGTTATTGATAATGTAATCAATGCCCAGGCCGACCTTGGAGCGCGAATGAACCGGTTGGAATTGGTAGAGAACCGTCTAGAACAGCAAGAAATCGTAGCCACCGGATCTTTATCCGCAAATGAAGATGTGAATTATGCGGAAGCAATTACAAATTTGATTACGCAACAAAGTATTCACCAGGCGGCACTTGCCAGTGGTTCACGGATTATTCAACCAAGTCTCGTTGATTTTCTTAGATAAATAATAGAAGCCCTTAGCCCTATGAAAGGACTTTGGGTTTTTTTCTATGAAAGAAACCAGTCCCAAAACAACGGTCGCCAAACCATGGAATGAGAGGAAGAATATTAATGAAACTTGATACGAAATATTTAGGTGTTGTAGAAATCGATGAAAGGAAAAAGATCAACTTTCCAAATGGCCTCCCGGGCTTCCCGGAAGAAACAGAATTCATTATTTTAGAATTGCCGAATAATGCAGCATTTCAATTACTGCAATCAACGAAAACGAGTAATCTTGCCTTTGTAATTACCAATCCATATCTATTCTATCAGGCGTATGAATTAAAGCTGGATGAAGATTTGCTCGATCTATTAAAAATTACAGCTAAGGAGGATGTGGCAGTCTACGCGATTGTGACATTGAATAAACCATTCTCGCAAAGTACGATGAATTTACGAGCCCCAATCATTATTAATACGAAGCAATTAATCGGTAAACAGTATATTTTAAGTGACCATACGTATTCTTCCAAGGTCGCGATTGCCCCAGACGAGAAGGGAGCTAGAACATGCTAGTTTTAACGAGAAAGAAAAATGAAGCAATCCAAATTGGGGACGATATTGAAATCAAGGTGCTGGGGATGGAAGGAGATCAAGTAAAGCTCGGGATTAAAGCACCGAAATCTGTAGATATTCACCGAAAAGAAATTTATTTGGATATTAAGGAACAGAATAACGCAGCAGCCAATCTTACGCTCGATTTGCTTGAGCTAATGAACGACAACACATTGGACAAGTAATTTGTAAATTCCCCTTCAAAACTTCGAAAACATGCCGATACTACTAGTAGATATATATGAGGGGGATGAATAGGGATGGCGATAGAAAAGATCGGATCTCAGCCAATCATTCAGAGCAACATTCAACTTAAACAAGAGAAGTCAGTTGATAGACCTATAATAGCTACGAAAGAAAACCAACAAAAAGAAAATTCAAATGTAAAAATTGAAAAATACGGTAAAATGCAAAGAGATGCGGTGGAAGAAGCGGTTGATAATCTCAATCAATTTTTAGAACCATCTCGCCGCAATTTGAAGTTCGAATTACATGATAAGCTTGATAAATATTATGTGACGGTAGTTGATTCAACAACGGATGAAGTAATTAAGGAAATTCCACCAAAGAAAATTCTCGATATGTATGCGGCGATGGCGGAATTCATGGGATTACTTGTCGATGAAAAAATATAAGGAAGTGAGCATATGCGTATAGGTGGCTTGGCCAGTGGTATTGATACAGATTCAATGATAAGAGACTTGATGAATGCGGAACGGATTCCGTTAAATAAACTCCAGCAGCAACGGACGAAAATGGAATGGCAACGTGACGCTTTCCGTGACATTAATAAGCAGATTGCCGAACTGGAACGATTAATTGAAAATATGCGATTGAATAGTAATACAATTAATCCAAAGAAAGTGGCATCTTCTATGGAAGGGGCAGTAACGGCGACAGGATCTGCAGCGGCGGGAAATGGTGCTTATAAGATTGCTGTTACGCAACTTGCTTCTAATGCAATTAATACGGGAAATGCTTCTAAGGAAGATATTGAAAAATTCATTTCCGAAAATGATGGCGAAACTGTAACATTTTATACGTACGGGGAAGCAGATGCTAAACGCGGGCTTGAAGCGGGAATGCAGGAAAGGTCCTTTAAAATAGAAAAAGACGATACAATCGATTCGATTATAAAAAAAATCCATGCTGCAGATAAAAATGTCCGCGCCTTTTATGATGAGGCTTCGGGTCAATTTGTAATGGAGACGAAACGTACCGGCGATTACAATACGAATAAAGAAGATGAATTTGGCGGAGCTGAGATAGGATTCAAAAGCGGTGAAAGCAGCTTCTTTACGGAACTTTTTAGTATGAGCAACGATCAGGAACAGGGTGGGACAAACGCAAAATTCACCTATAATGATGTTGTTGAATTAGAATCAAAGGATAACCGTTACACATTAAATGGCATGACGTTTACCTTCCATGACGTAACAGGAATAGATGAAAATAATAAACCAATTAATGCAACCCTCACAGTTACAAATGATATTGATAAAGCTGTGGAAAATATTACAGATTTCGTCAATAAATATAATGAACTCATAACAACATTGAACGGAACACAGCAAGAACCAATTTACCGCGATTTCCCACCACTTACGGAAGAGCAAATGGAAGAAATGTCTGAAAGGCAAATCGAGCTTTGGGAAGAAAAGGCGAAAAGCGGACTATTGCGCAGAGAATCTATTATTCCATCTGCCTTAACAAGTCTCCGCTCGACCTGGTCGTCCACTGTTGATAATGACGGGGCATTTCGCCTAATGGCTCAAATAGGGATTACGACAACGGAAGATTATATGGATGGTGGGCTTCTTAAAATTGATGAAAATATATTACGTGAGAAGTTAGAAGAAGATGCAACATCTGTCCAAAATCTGTTATTCAATAGTTCGGAAGGTTCGAGCCGAGGATTATTAAATCGGCTGGAGGATTCGCTTGAGAAGACAATTGGTCAAATTGAGCAACGAGCAGGAAAAGGTTCCTTTACCAACCAGATGTATACGATGGGGCGCGAACTCGAAGCGATGGAAAAACGGATTAAAGCATTTGAAGATCGCTTAGAGCAAGTGGAAGACAGATATTGGCGTCAATTCTCCGCAATGGAGCGGGCAATTTCCATGATGAACAATCAATCGGCGATGTTAATGGACTTCGGTGGTAATATGTACCAATAAGGAGTGATACAAGATGAATAGAGCATATCAAACCTATCAAAATAATGCAGTAAATACAGCATCTGGCGGGGAATTAACCCTTATGCTTTACAATGGTTGCATAAAGTTTGTGAAACAAGCTATGAAAGATATGGATGCAAATGACTATGAAGCGAAGAACAGAAATATTCAAAAGGCGCAAAATATAATTCGTGAACTATTAATTACATTAGATCCAAAAGTGGAGATATCTAAGCAATTCCAGCCACTTTATGAATTTATGCTTAATGAATTAACAGCTGCGAATATCGATAACAGCCCTGAAAAGCTAGAGAATGTTCTTGGTCTTGTAACTGAATTCAGAGATACATGGAAACAAGTACTCCTTCAGCATCGTAAGCAACAATATTCCCAAAGGCCAACAGTCTAATGGAAGTATTGGAGAAAGTCTATGAATTGACTAAAGAGTTGACAACATTACTGGAACAACCCGTAACATCAAAGAACCGGGATGATGTCATTCAACAGTTAAATGAACTTATTGAGGAACGGGGAAAATGGATGGAGCAACTGTCTCCTTCATACTCAGACGAAGAAATGAAGCTTGGTAATGAAATCGCCAAGTTGAATCCAAAAATTCAGATGAAAATGCAAAATCTTTTTACGGATTTAAAGACAGAAATGAAACAAATGCAACAACAAAAGAAATCCCAACAATTTTACACAAATCCTTATAAAAATGTATCCACCTTAGACGGTACCTTTTTAGACCGTAAAAATTAACAAGAAGGAAGTGCTATAACCTTTCGTAATCATAAGGTTAAAGTTATGGCACTTCCTTTTAATAAACAAGAGAAATTGTCGATCACTTTCATTTAGCGAAAGTGTGCAACGTACTTCTGTAGGTCCGCAGTCCAGACACCTCTCGCTTTCCGCGGGCGGCTCCAGCTGTGCCCGCGGAAAGCATCCGTCCACCGGGCAACTGAACGGCGATTAGAGCGCCTTAATTAGTGAAAGAGCAGACACTTACGCTGTATGAAAGTGCTTAGCAATTCATTGGAAAAACAATATTTAAAAAAAGTCATGTCTAGCCATATGCTTTGTCGACGAAAGCTGGGTTAACAAATTTGCTACGTGTAAGAGGAAATCTAGCGAAATATGAATCTAGTACAACGATATTGTAAATATTAATAAAAAAATGTTTCCAGCCTAAACATTGTTATATCAAGCTTTACCATTGCCCATCAGTGAAACCATTTACACAACGTAAACGTTTGAGGAGGAAAAGTACCGGGAAACATAGTATACTATATATATAAAGAATTAAAGGAGGACACTTTTATGAGATTTAACATTCGTGGAGAAAATATTGAGGTTACCGATGCTATTAGAGAGTATGTGGAAAAGAAAATCAGCAAGCTTGAGCGCTATTTCGATACTACTCAATCAACTGATGTTCATGTAAATTTAAGTGTCTATAATGATGAGCAGCGCATCGAAGTAACAATTCCAATGACCGACCTCCTATTACGTGGGGAAGTACGACACGACGATCTATATGCAGCAATCGATTTAGTAGTAGATAAGTTAGAAAGACAAGTTCGAAAATATAAAACCAAAATCAACCGTAAATCCCGTCAACATGGTGCACCTAAGCATGTATTTGCGGAAATGGAAAGAGAACTTGCGGATAATGAAGATACATCTGATAACTTTGAAATCGTGCGTACGAAGCGATTTGATTTGAAACCGATGGATTCTGAAGAAGCGATACTTCAGATGGATATGCTCGGTCACTCCTTCTTTGTCTTTAATAATGTAGAATCAGGTGAAACAAGTGTTGTGTATCGCCGAAAAGATGGTAAATACGGTTTAATTGAACCAACACTGTAAGAAATAGGATATATTAGAAGGTTCCAAGCAAATTTTAAACGCTTGGAACCTTTTCACTTATTATTATTTTACTAGTTATGTCCAGCCTCTATTAGAATTATTCCTCTGCACCATAGCTGATTAAATTTGTGAAAATACGATATCCCCCTGGTACTTGACTGTCTATTTGACGATAGAAGACTAGGCTGGAATAAAGGTATGTTCCTTCACCATAATCCGCTAATAGGATACCACCGTCGAATGCCTCTTCATCGGGGTCTGCCATTTCTACAAATGTCTCGTAACGGTCATCCCAATTCATCGGGAAGTAGAGGCCGCGTTCCTGCACCCAGTTGTCCCAGTCATTATCTGTGATCTGGTTTGGATAATTGAATAGCTTGTGCTCAGGCTGAGTCATTGTAACTTCTGCATTTTCATCGGTAACCCGCCATTCAATTGATGGTGAGCCGATCTCCAGATGATAAGGAGCTGAAGCTTCGACATCCCAGTTATCTCCTGGCTTGTGATATTGAACCACAAGGTGACCGCCCTCCTCTACATATTGAAGAAGTCTAGCGTTATTCTCGACTAAATCTGGTCGGGACAAGTTGGCTCTGATACCAGTCACAATAGTATCAAATTGAGATAAATCACTTGATGCTAGGTCTACTTCTGTCAGTTTTGTAATATTAAAGCCAGCATTAATTAAGTGATTTGCGACATTATCAAATCCGCTTTCAATATAACCGACTTTAAGGTTGTCTGGGATAAGCAATTCAAAGGCTTCACCATCGGCAGCAGATGAATAAAGAAAATATTCATCATTTATATGATCATATTGAATCTCTTGCACTGTTGTGTCAAAGGTTTTTCCATTTGATATCGCATAAGCTTCAATTTCAAAATTGCCTTCCTCTATATCTGCAGGCGGACTAACAGTAAAGGTTACTTCCTGTTCTTCAAAACGCTCTGTGAATGAAACCTCTGTTGTATTTGGTTCACTTGTCCACCCTTCAGGCAATTTTAATGCTACTTCCGCATCTCGTGAATTTATGTCATAGTTCTTAACTCTAACCTTAAGTGGTATATTTTCTTTTACATCTGCGGTATTTACCATTATGCTTTCAGGGTCAACGCTAACAGCAAGCTCCGGAAGCACAGCTGCTGTAATGTCGAGTTCTAAAGGAACAGTTGTCTCTGTTCCTTTTTCCTTAAAGGACACGATAGGCTGTATTACAGGTTCATCATAAGGATGATAATATGCTTCATCTTCAGGAACTTCTAAATGAAATACTGCTGTTTTTGTTTCTCCCGGCTTCAAATGTTTTACATTAACAGCCCCATTATATTTCCAGTTTTCAGGAAGTTCTAATGCAGCTTGTACATGATTAACTTTTTTATCTCCCTCGTTGGAGAGAGTCATCGTTACTTGCACTTTTTCACCTTGTGTTATTACAGGTGAATCGATTGTAGTTTCAACATTTAGGTTTGATGAAACGAAGCTCACCTCTGTAAGCTGTTCGGCTTTCAATTCTAGTTTATGAAGTAAATCATGCTTTACATCTGGTGCTAGCTTAGCTTTATCCACTTTCTTTATTAAATTTTGTGTTTCTTTTAAAGCCTGTTGTGATTCAGGGAAAATTTCAGTTCGGTTCGGGTATAACTTGATAATTTTATCCAGCTTTTTTTGCAGCTTTTTTAGCTGGTTGCTTAGACCAGGCTGAGAAACAACCTCTGCCCATTCTTTTAAATCATAAGGAATACCCTCAAACAAATTATTTTCCTGTGTCGTTACTGCACTGTCAACTAATTCTAAATGCGTTTGCTTTGGTTCGGCTGGGATGTCTCTTCCCATTCCCTGGCTCTTATGCAGGTATCTCGATTCTTCTCCCAGCTGTGGGTAGGTCATATCGTAAACAGGATCATAGTCACCAATTTCAATGGAAAGAGTGGCTGTTTCTTGTGATTCTGCAGGTAAATAAAGTTTTTTCACCTGCCAAGGTTCCAATCCTTCTTCAAGTTGCTCAGGGAAAACGTTTGGATCTGCAGCATCAGTAAAAGCTCTTTCACTTAAAATTGTCATTGTACGATGATGACCGTGCTGACTATTAACATCTCGAAAGGAGGGCATGACAATATCAGGTTGATATGTTCTTATAAAGCGGATCAGACGCTCATAAGTAAGCTCTTCTCCCCATTTTTCCAAAGTTTCTTCAGGAGACTTTGAAAAGCCAAAATCATAAATAGAATCTGAAGTTGTTTCACTTAGATGGTAAGCTTTAACCCCTGTTATTTTCGCAGCTTCTTTCATTTCATTTGAACGGATAATGCCAAGTGCATTATCAAGCTCACTGCCGATTTCATTCTGACCGCCTTCTCCGCGGTTAGCAATCAGGCTTGAGGTTTTTACACCTAATCCTCTGGATAAGTATGCTAGAAAATCACTGCGCTCATCATCGGGATGTGCACCTGTATTTAAAAAACTTACAGTAGTGCTCAGAGGTTTAACTGCATTCCATAAATCCATATCATGTTCGGTTTTTTTCTGAGCGAATCCAGACAAAGATACAGTTGGTAAAATAAGCAGGACTGCCATTAATAAAGTAAAAGTCTTCTTCAATTTTGTAACCCCTTTCATTATATTAATTGTCAAATAACCTGCATAAGGCCTCCTTTCTATAAATAAGCTAAGTTAGTTAGCAAAACTAACTTAGCTAAACGCTATCACAAGCAATTAACGGTGTAAATATTCTAAAAGTTCCATGTTTTTCTTGATAAAATAATACTAGATAACAGATATTTTTATTGAAATGAGATATTACTGCTAGATTAAAATTATCCAAAAGGCTTGATACGGAATAAATTTAAGGGTGTCAGCATAGGTTAGAAGGATAGGCCTGATGGACTATTCTCTGAAAAATTAAAAAAAGACATTGACATGAAATCGCTTCCATATTATACTGGGCATACTTTGATAGTTAGCTTTACTAACTAAGTTTTTAAGTCAGCAAAAAAGAACGCGCTGTGCAGAAATGGTTGTGATGGCAAGTGAAAAAATCTACTCCTCAATTAGTTAAAATGATGAACAGAGAATTAATTATCAATGAATTAAGACGTAATCCAAAGCAGTCTCGGGCGGATTTATCTAAAAAGACAAAGCTCAGTAAGCCAACTATTTCAGAAATTGTCAGGGAACTGCTCGATGAAGAGTTAATTCTTGAAACAGGGGTAGGCGAGTCAAGTGGCGGTAAAAAGCCAATCTATCTTAAATACAATTCTCGCTTTAACTTTGTTGTTAGTGTTTTAATAGAAAATGATTCTATACATTTTGCATTAGGTGATATGAGTGGAGAAATTCTAACGCTATTTAAGCAGAAATTCATACCACACAGTGATGGAACGGTTATCATAGATTCAATTGAAGAAGGGGTTGAAAGACTTTTAGAGTTAGAGAAAGTCACGATGGATAAGGTGCTGGGCATGGTTGTTGGAGTTTCGGGTATTAAAATGGATTCCGATGACATGATTCGTTCATCACCGACGATTCGATGGGGAAATACGAATTTAAGAAAGGAATTATCTTCACGTCTGAAAGTTGATGTCATTATTGAAAATGACGTGAACTTGATGACAATTGGTGAATTTTATAAAGGACAAGGTCAAAACATCGCTAATTTCGTTTATTTGTTTATTGGTAATGGCATTGGCAGCGGGCTTTTCTTAAATGAAAAGTTTTATAAAGGGTCGCACTCTGCTTCAGGAGAAGTAGGCTTTATGATGATAGGAGATGAAAATAATATTAAGCAGGAGTTGGGTGTATTTGAAACAAATTATGGTTTATTTGGGGTCTCTGAAAGATTAAGAGAGTTAGAAGTTAATCTAGCAACGTGTGAGGCAGATTCTTTACTTCATATACTGCAATATCATCAAAATGATGCAAGGATAAAAGAAATTTTGGAAGAAACGATTGATCATTGGGCCAAAGCAGCGATTAATCTGATTAGTATTATTGATCCCCAGGCTGTCATTTTATCAGGAGAGCTTGTTAATATGAATCAAACTTCATTACATGCTTTTAAACAAAAAATTGAAAGATTTGTCCCGCAAATGCCTGAGATTAAAGTAACTGAATTAGGTTCTAAAGCCGGTATATATGGAGCGTTTCATCTTGGTTTAGCAGAATTTCATGTTGCTGGCTTTAAATATAAAAAATAACAATTCTATTTGGAGGGGTTAAGTTTGAAAAAGAAATTCGTATTAATATTAATGGCTGCCTTTATTTTAGTATTACTTGCGGCATGTGACGGCGATAATTCTTCAGATGGCACTGGGGAAAGCGATTCCGAAGAAGCTTCAGGAAATCTTGTCGTTTATACTGCACGTGATCAAACAGTAGTTGATAAGGTTGTAGAAATGTTTAATGAAGAATATCCGGATATTCAGGTAGATGTTCTGACAATGGGTGCACAGGAAATTATGGAACGTGTACGTGGTGAAAAGTCAAACCCAGGAGGAGACTTCTGGTGGGGAGGCACACAGTCTGCGTTTATGCAGGCAGCTGATGAGGATTTGTTAGAGCCTTTTACACCAAGCTTTGATGACGCAATTGAACCAGAACATAAGGATCCAGAGGGAAGATGGTATGGAGAAATGCTTTTGCCTGAGGTTATCATGATTAACAGTGATGTTTTAGATAAAGAATCTGGGCCAAAGGATTGGGATGATTTGCTAGACGAAGAATGGAAAGATGAGATTATCATTCGCGGCGTATTACCATCTGGAACGATGAGAACAATATATGCTTCAATGATTTATCGTCAAGATCCGAATGATCCTGAAAAGGGTTATGAGTGGCTGGAAAAGCTTGATGCTAACACGAAGGAATATGCACAGGATCCTACTAATTTATACTTGAAACTTGCTCGTCAAGAAGGAACGCTTTCTCTATGGAACTTGCAGGATATCCTTATTCAGGCACATGCAAATAATCAACCATTCGATTATATTTACCCAGAGAGTGGTGCGCCGATTTTAGTTGATGCAGTAGGTATTATTAAAGACGCGAAGAATAAAGAGAATGCTGAACTGTTCTATGAATTCTTATTTGATTCTGAAACAGTTGTAGAGTTGTCAGAAGAAACATATCAAATCCCGTCACGGAATGATATTGATCCTGATGCAATGCCGGATTGGTACAATGAACTTGAGCTAAAAGAACTTGATCTTGATTGGGAAGTCTTATCTGAAAATGAAATGGACTGGATGGATTATTGGGATAATAACATTAAAGATCAAAATTAATTTTAGCCTTAAATGTGTAGGGTGATGTACTCATATGTCACCCTGCTTTTTATCTCAGTGTAGCTGGCAGTAAGATCCCATCTCCTAAAAGTTGCGTTCCAACAGTCAGTAACGGCCCGATTGGTTCGACTAACATTAAGTGAGATGAAAAGATCCTCCCATTTAATGAAGTTTCGCTATAAAAGAAAGGTGAAGTTTATGAAAAGTGTCAGATTAGAACATATCACAAAGAAGTTTGGAAAAGCAAAGGGAGTAGAAGATGTTGATATTCATATCAAATCAGGTGAGTTTTTTACATTTTTGGGACCGAGTGGTTGTGGGAAAACAACAACATTAAGAATTATTGCTGGTTTCTACTTTCCAACAGAAGGTAAAGTCTATTTTGATAATGAGGATATTACAGGTTTAAAGCCGAATAAAAGAAATATAGGCATGGTGTTTCAAAACTATGCACTTTTTCCACATATGACTGTGTTTGAAAATATTGCCTTTGGTTTGCAAGTAAGAAAGCTATCAAGCAGTGAGATTAAAAATAAAGTAGAAAAGGCACAAAAGTTTGTCCATCTAGAAGGATATGGCAACCGGAAAATAACAGAGCTATCAGGTGGGCAGCAGCAGCGTGTAGCTCTTGCAAGAGCATTAGTAATAGAACCAGATATTCTATTGCTTGATGAGCCATTATCCAACCTAGATGCTAAGTTACGGGAAGAAACACGGATTGAAATTAAACGATTACAGGTTGAACTGGGAATTACAACGATTTATGTTACACATGATCAGCATGAGGCAATGTCGATGTCCGATCGGATAATGGTGATGGATAAAGGAGAAATCCAGCAAATTGGTACACCACAGGAGATTTATAATAAACCGGTTAATCATTTTGTTGCTTCATTTATAGGAGAATCCAATATTATAAAAGCCGATGTGAAAAACTTGACAGATACGCATGTCACGGTCGATATTGGTGGCGGTATCATACTAAAAGGATTAAGAGAGAATGGTTCTCCAATGCTTGACTATGCAAATGAAGATAGCGTGCTGCTCTCCATTCGTCCTGAAATGATTAACACTGGAGAGGGAGCAAATACATTAACCGGCATCATTCAATTGAGTGAGTTTACTGGGGTAAGTATTAATTATATTGTGAAAGTTGGAGATCACGAATTAAATGTAATGATTGTTAATGCAAGGACAAAAGTCTTGGAACGAGGTGATACGATTACATTGCATGTTCCTGAAAGCGGGATTTATTTTATGAGTGAAAAGAGGTAATAACATGACGACTAATAGTGAAACTCGTGCACCAAAACAAAGTATGTGGAAAAGAATAACACAATCGAAATACTTTGTTTATGTTTTAATATCACCTTTGGTTTTCGTTTTATTAGCCTACGTCATCTTTCCGATGTACAAAACGTTTTTACAAAGTGTGGTCGATCAGGAAGGCTCCTTGTCTTTAACAAATTACCTTAGATTTTTTACGTCAGAGGCTAACTTAGAATCCCTCTATAATAGTATATTTATTTCAATAGTTAGTGTTATCACTTGTGCAATCGTTGGTGTTGGGATGGCTTTTCTATTAAATAGATATGAATTTCCGGGAAGAAAAATATTATCTATCCTTGTTTTAGTTCCGATGGCATTACCGCCATTAATTGGTGCAATATCTTTTTCCTTTTTATATGGAAGCAGCGGGATTTTTCCGCGGCTCTTTCAATCGATCTTCCAGTTAGATAATGTTCCATTTGCGTTGGAGGGTATTTGGGGGATTATAATTGTGCATACCTTTACGATGTATACATATTTCTATTTGAGTGCATCGGCTGCAATCAGAGGTTTGGATTTATCAATTGAGGAAGCTGCAACTAGTCTAGGTTCCGGCCGATTGAGAATTTGGCGTAAAATTATTTTACCTATGTTAACCCCTGCGATGGTTGCATCATCATTATTAGTATTTATGATTTCTATGGCCTCGTATACAGCACCGCTTATGTTTGGAGTTGAGCGTGTGATGACAATGGCGATTACACTTTCAAGAACAAATGGAAATCTGGACATGGCAGCAACACAATCGACTATTTTGTCGCTTGTTTCCATTGCCTTTTTAATCTTAATGACATGGTATCAAAATCGCAGAAATTATCAAAGTCAGAGTAAAGGCGTGGGTGTGCATCGAACGGAAGTAAGTTCACCAGTTTTAAAATACATCGCTGCTATTTTATCTACAATTGGGGTTTTTATTTTGATGCTTCCAATCTTGGTAATTGCCTTAATTTCGTTTGCGGTAGACGGTGAATGGACGACGCAAATTATTCCAACGTCATATACCTTTGAGCATTATATTGAATTATTTACTGATTCAAGAACTTGGGGACCAATTAAGAATAGTATTCAAATGAGTATTGTCGCAGTGATCGGGAATATTATCTTCGGTGTAGCAGCTGCTTACGCGATGGTGCGCTTTGCATTTAAAGGTAAAGTATTTATGGACATATTAATTATGGTTCCTTGGGCTTTGCCAGGGACTGTTGTGGCGGTAAACTTGATATCTGCGTTCAGTGAAGGGAATGTATTTTCCTTTAATCAGGTATTAGTTGGTACATTTTGGATTTTACCACTGGCTTATTTTGTTCGACAGTTACCGCTCGTTTTCCGGAATACACAAGCCAGTTTAATACAGATGGATGATTCTATTGAGGAAGCAGCGCAAAGTCTTGGGGCTACATGGTGGCATTCGTTTAGAAGAGTTGTACTGCCAATTATTATGCCAGGAGTTTTAGCAGGAACGTTGTTAGCCTTTGTACAAGGGTTAACAGAATTCGTTGCTTCTATTTTACTCTATTCACCTTCAACGATGCCTTTGTCTGTAGGTATATGGAATAAAATGTACTCCTTCCAATTTGGAACAGCCTGCGCTTATGGAGTATTGCAAACAATTTTGATTATTGTTGTTCTGCTCATAAATGAAAGGCTGAAAGGTGGCACAAATCAATCTGGTGCTTCAATTGGCTAATAACCAAAAGAAAGGATGTAAAAAAAGTGGTATCATTACATAGGCAAAAAATCTTAGAAAAAGAGGGTAACCAGTTTCCAGCGAAAACATATAAAGATTTGGTTCTTGAACCAGCGTATAATCAGGCGAAATTCAACGCCATTCGCCCAATGCTTCAAATTCATTTTGCACATTTGATTATGTTAGTTGAAGAGGGGATAGTTAAGAAGGAAGAAGCAGTAAAAATAGTCAAATCGCTTAATAAAATTGATATAAAAGAAGTCGGGGAACGATTTTATAACGGCTCTTATGAGGATTTATTTTTCGAGGTAGAGGATTTTCTTATTCAAGATGCTGGAGAACTTGCTGGGAATCTCCATATTGCTCGCAGTAGAAATGATATGGGAATCGCAATCTACCGTATGAATATTCGCGAGCGATTATTATATCTGATTGAAGCGGCTTTACATTTGCGGCAAAGTCTAATTGAGTTGACTGAAGAGCATATCGATACAGTGATGATTGGCTATACACATACACAACAGGCTCAACCTACAACACTCGGTCATTATTTTAATGCAATGACTGACATGCTTACAAGAGATATTGAACGGCTGCAGGCTGCTTTTGTAACGGTGAATAAGAGTAGTATGGGAGCAGCAGCGCTCACAACTTCAGGCTTTTCAATTAATCGTGGGACAGTTCAAGAGTTGCTCGGCTTTGAAGGGATAATAGATAATGCTTGGGACGCTGTTTCTGGTGCAGATTATATTGGGGAAACAGCAACTGCTGTCCAATTGGCTGCAATTGATTTAGGCCGTTCCACTCAAGATTTGTTATTATGGGGAACACAGGAATTTGGTGCGTTTAAGCTGTTTAGTCCGTATGTGCAAATCAGTTCCATTATGCCGCAAAAACAGAATCCTGTGTCTATTGAACATACACGTGCAATGTTATCGAGTGTGAAAGGGGATGTGGAAACGGTTTTATCCATGATGCATAATACTCCATTTGGAGATATTGTAGACACGGAAGACGACATGCAGCCATATATGTGGAACGCGCTTGAGAAGCTAACAAATATTTATTATTTATTGTCAGGTGTGTTAATGACAATGAAGGTAAATAAGAAAAAATTGCTGAAGCGGGCGAAGGAAAGTTTTGCCAATGTGACAGAGCTTGCTGATACACTCGTTCGCTCAAATAATTTATCTTTTAGAAAAGCACATGAAATTGTCAGTGCCTCTGTACAGGACTTAGTTGAAAATGACAAGGAGTCCTTGAGATATTTTACATTGGATCATCTAAACAAGCATGCACAGCAGATTATTGGACATAAGTTGAATATGAGATCAGAAGAATTGGCTGATGCATTAGATCCGGAACATTTTATTAAAATCCGTTCACTAGAAGGCGGGCCAAGTAAAGAAAGAATGCAGAAGACTGTTGAAGTAAGGTATGAGCAGCAACGCACAATAAGTGCCTGGCTGGCCGGCAAAAGAAAAGTATTGGAAGCGGCTAATAAAAAAATTGACAGTAAACTTAAAAGTTTGATGCCAGATGATGAGTAAAGAATATTTTTTCCATGCAGGTGATGACTTGAGCAAAACTTTTAAAAAATCCATACGGGAAAATCAACCAGCTGAACAAAAGGAATTGCCCATATTAGCCATTGATGGTGGAGGAACGAAGACAATTGCCGTGATTACAGATAAAGCAGGAAATGTATTAAGTACAGGGAAGTCTGGCACAGCGAACTACCATGTTGCAGGTAAAAAGGGTGCAATTAATACGCTTAAAGAAGTGATCGTAAAAGCGGTGAATAACCTAAAGAAATATCACTATCCAGATCGCTTTGTTGAAATAAGCTTTCATAAATGTGTGTTTGCTCTTGCCGGAATTGATACAAAAATAGATCAAGTAAATGTAGATGAAATTGTTTCACAGGCGCTTGCACAGAGCGGTATCAAAATAGATAAAGTGATTATAGAAAATGATGCACTATCCGTTTTGCTCGGGGCAACTAATAATCAGCCTGGAGCCATTCTTATTGCGGGTACGGGCTCTATTGTTTTTGCACATGATGGAAAAGAAAATTATGTACGAACAGGAGGTTTTGGACACAGACTCGGAGATGAAGGCAGTGGCTATTGGATAGGGAAACAAGCCATTTCTGCGATTTTAAAAATGCATGATGGTCGAGGACCGAAAACGCTGCTACAGGAGCTAGTGTTGGAGCATTTTAATTTTACAGATCATGAAGCACTCTATAACTGGGTATACAGCCCCGATTTCTCCATTCATCAAGTTGGCGCTCTGGCAAAAATAGTTGAGAAAGCAAATTACGAGGGAGACGGAGCGAGCAGAACTATTTTAGAACAATCAGCTGACGAGCTTTATCAGCTTGTCAGCACTGCTGTGAATCGTGTCGGGATTGTGGATGTTCCATTTAAATTGCTGCTTCTCGGGGGTGTTCTGCAAAATAGTCATTTTGTGAAGGGACAATTATTAGATAGGGTGAAGCAAGCAATGCCAGGCGCTGATTTGCTGTATACGCATAAGAAGCCAATTGAGCTTATTATCCAAAGAGGGCTGAATGGGTGAACGGAATTGAGTGCAGGCTGGCAAATGGATCGGAAAAGGAATTAAATGTCTTCCCGTGTAGGTTGATACCTCAAAAGGAAGCTGAATTTAGATGAATAACTCCTCATTGAGTATGAGGGGTTATTTTTGTAGATTACAAATATAAAAAAATGCAAACAGTGGGTGAGTAAAATCTTCTGTTTTACTTTTTACCCGGTCAAATTGGAGTTCATCGACGGGAAGAAATTTAACACGCATTCTCAGTTACTGCTTGGAATATCTGGTCGGGCTGCAAAATGGCTGTTGATTGGTTATGTCCCATTACTTTGGCTCTTTATCGAAAACGCAGTATTGTAACCGGTTGTTTTCGCCTTTGATTGTTGTCAGGGTTTGACATATAGTGTTATGATTATAGTGTTAAGGTATTGATTAGATTGAGGAGCGTATAATATATGGCAGGATTTCTGACAAAGATATTTGGCGATGGTAATAAGCGCCAAGTTAAACGAATTGAAAAAAGTACAGACGAAGTAGAAGCTTTAGAACCAGAGATGGAGAAGCTTTCAGATAATGAATTGAAAAATAAAACAGAAGAATTCAAGGAAAGAATTGAAAAAGGCGAGACATTGGACGACTTACTCGTAGAAGCTTATGCCGTAGTGCGTGAAGCATCAAGACGAGTGTTGAACATGCGCCCATTCAGGTCCCAGATTATGGGAGCAATTGCCCTTCATGGCGGAAACATTGCCGAGATGAAGACGGGGGAAGGGAAGACTTTAGCTTCCACTATGCCGGCATATTTAAACGCTCTAGCAGGAAATGGTATCCATATTATTACCGTTAACGAATATCTGGCAGAGCGTGACGCAAATGAAATGGGTGAACTGTATAGTTTTCTCGGTCTAACTGTTGGATTAAACTTAAACAGCTACACGAAAGAACAGAAGCGTGAAGCTTACCAATGTGATATTACGTATGGAACAAACAATGAGTTCGGTTTCGATTACTTACGGGACAATATGGTCCTTTATAAGGAACAGATGGTACAACGGCCACTTAACTTTGCTATCATTGACGAGGTCGACTCGATCTTGATTGATGAAGCGAGAACACCGTTAATCATCTCAGGAGCAGCTAAAAAGTCTGCATCGCTTTATACTCAGGCGAACAGTTTTGTAACAACATTAAATAGAGAAACAGACTACACCTATGATGAGAAAACGAAAGGTGTCCAACTTACAGAAGAAGGTATTAACAAAGCGGAACGATTTTTCAATATCGAAAACTTGTTTGACTTGGATAATGTTTCCTTAACCCATCATATTAACCAAGCATTAAAAGCCCATGTGGCTATGCATCGTGATGATGATTATATGGTAGAGGAAGGGCAAGTTGTCATCATTGACCAGTTCACTGGTCGTAAAATGAAAGGTCGTCGCTATAGTGATGGCCTGCATCAAGCGATTGAGGCTAAAGAGGGACTACAAATTCAAAATGAAAGTATGACCTTAGCATCCATCACCTTCCAAAACTACTTCCGGATGTACAACAAGTTATCCGGGATGACAGGTACTGCGAAGACGGAAGAGGAAGAATTCCGTAATATTTATAATATGGATGTCATCGTTATTCCGACGAATAAGCCAATTATCCGGGAAGACCGTCCCGATTTGATTTATAAATCTATGGAAGCGAAGTTCCGCGCAGTCGTTGCAGAGATTAAGGAACGACATCAAGCCGGTCAGCCTGTACTTGTCGGTACGGTAGCTGTTGAAACTTCCGAATTGATTTCAAAAATGCTTAAAAAAGCTGGCGTTCGACATGAAGTGCTTAACGCAAAGAACCACTACCGTGAGGCGGAAATCATTGAAAAAGCCGGAGAAAAAGGTTCTGTAACGATTGCAACGAACATGGCGGGGCGTGGAACAGATATCAAGCTTGGAGAAGGTGTTCCTGAACTTGGTGGTCTTGCGGTAATTGGAACAGAACGTCATGAATCGAGACGGATCGATAACCAGCTTCGAGGACGTTCTGGCCGTCAGGGAGATCCTGGTGTAACACAATTCTATCTCTCCATGGAAGATGAATTGATGCGCCGCTTCGGTTCAGATAACCTCCGGGCTATGATGGACCGATTCGGAATGGATGAAGATCAACCGATTGAAAGCAAAATGGTGAGCCGTGCAGTAGAATCTGCACAGAAACGAGTTGAAGGAAATAACTTTGATGCGCGGAAGACAATTCTCTCCTATGATGACGTTCTGCGTGAACAACGGGAAATTATCTATAAACAGCGCTTTGAAGTGATCGATGCTGAAGACGGCTTAACTGAAATTATCATGAATATGATACGTTCCTCGGTAGATCGGGTAATTGACTCCCATACACAAGATGAAGATGAGGATCAATGGAACATCAATGCGATTATGGAACATATACACGCGAATTTATTAAGTCCCGAAGCGATTAAGAAAGAAGATTTAATGGGTAAAGAACCGGAAGAAATGAAAGAACTCATCATGGAGAAAGTACAACAATCCTATGATGAGAAGCGGGAAGAGTTAGAACCGGATCAGTTCCATGAGTTCGAGAAGGTTATTGTACTTCGCGCGGTCGATTCGAAATGGATGGATCATATCGATCAAATGGATCAGCTCCGTCAAGGGATTCACCTGCGTGCATACGGACAGACAGAACCGCTCCGTGAATACCAGATGGAAGGATTCCAGATGTTTGAGCAAATGGTTCAATCCATTGAAGATGAAGTTGCAAGATTCATCATGAAGGCACAAATTCGTGAGAACCTACAGCGGGAAGAAGTCGTGAAAAATACGACAGCAGCTCACGGGGGTCAAGACGGTAAGAAAAAGGTACGTAAACCTGTTATAAAAGAAAACCGAGTCGGCCGAAATGACCCATGCCCATGTGGCAGCGGCAAGAAGTATAAAAACTGTCACGGTAAAAACTAAAGAACTTTAACGAGGTAGGAGACATGGCGATTCCGACCTCGTTCTTTTCCTTAGAATAAGAAATTATAAAATAAAAATGCTGTGGTAACATAGGTATCCAGGGCTAGCCACGTCCGGCTCCAACGCCCAGCAACTATCAAACTTCACACTCCTCCAATCGATAAGTCAACATCAACAACTCAAAACTAAAGGAGGGCCGCCTAAGTACGGGCTAAAGCCCAACAGCGGCATACCCCTAAAAGGGGCATGTTTCCTTTATCTCATTCCGTAAAGGGGAAGTTCGATTAAGTTCGCTCACGTATGGGGCAACATCGAACTACCTCCCGTCCTGGGAGGCACAGTTTGTACGTTGCTACGACGCACAGGATGTGCTAGTACAGGCGTTGCGACAGGACGTCGCGTTTTTAGCCTGTAAGGGCGCTAGAGCCTTTGTTCTTTAAACTAAACTTTTTATGAGGTGATGTGTCATGGATTTAGCGGAAATCAGAAATGAATTGGATAAAATAACTTCACGAGTTGAAGCTTTCAGGGGGTCTCTTTGACTTAGATGACAAGCGTGCTCGTATAAGTGAATTAGAACAACAAATGGCAGACCCGGCATTCTGGGACGATCAAAAGGCCGCACAAAAAGTCATTGACGAAACGAATGGCTTGAAATACCAAGTTGAATCATTTGAAAAAATGGAAGCAACACTGGAAGATCTTGAAGTTTCCTACGAACTGGTTAAAGAAGAAGCAGATGAGGAATTATTCCAAGATTTAAATGAACAATTGGAAACATATATGGAAAAGATAAACGATTTTGAACTGGAAATGCTTCTTAGTGAACCTTATGATGCGAAGAATGCGATTCTTGAACTGCATCCGGGTGCAGGGGGAACCGAATCCCAAGACTGGGCAAGCTTGTTATTAAGACTATACCAGCGCTGGGCAGAAAAGAAAGGTTTTACGGTTGAAACACTTGATTACTTACCGGGTGATGAAGCTGGAGTGAAAAGCGTAACCTTGCTCATCAAAGGGCATAATGCCTATGGTTATTTGAAAACAGAAAAAGGTGTCCATCGTCTCGTGCGTATCTCACCTTTCGACTCGTCAGGTCGACGTCATACATCCTTTGTTTCCTGTGATGTCACACCGGAAATGGATGATGATGTTGAGATTGAAGTGCGAGATGAAGACATCAAAGTTGATACGTACCGGGCAAGTGGTGCGGGTGGTCAGCACGTAAACAAAACTGACTCAGCCGTCCGTCTTACCCATTTACCGACAAATATTGTCGTCACTTGTCAAAACCAACGTTCCCAGATTAAAAACCGGGAATCTGCAATGAAAATGTTAAAATCCAAACTATACCAGCTCGAAGTGGAGAAACAGGAGCAGGAACTTAGAGCCCTTCGCGGGGAACAAAAGGAAATAGGTTGGGGCAGTCAAATCCGTTCATATGTTTTCCACCCATATTCGATGGTAAAAGACCACCGGACAAATGTAGAAATTGGAAATACACAGGCAGTAATGGACGGGGAAATCGATTTATTTATTGATGCTTATTTACGTTCCCAGATCAAGTAACCGGAAAAATAAAAAAAGAAGAAAGTGCCCGTGTTTTTGGTTAAATAAGGAAAATGTTGGTTTTTGTTCACAGACTTCAGATTAAAAAGGGTTTTAAAAATTTGTCAATAGGATATAATACTATTGATAAACTTATTACACAATATGAATGGGGGATTTATGTATGAAGAAGTGGTTATTAGCAGTATTATTTGGAGCAGTATTAGTTCTTGGTGCTTGTGGTGGCGGAAATAACGCTGATAATGAAGAGCCAGCAGACAATGGCGACACAAATACAGAAGAACCGGCTGAGAATGACAATGCTGTAGATACTGCTGCTGGTGAGGAAATTTACCAGGCTAACTGTGCAATGTGTCATGGAGCAGATTTATCCGGCGGGGCAGGTCCTGCTTTAACAGACGTAGGAAGTAGATACTCCAGCGACGAAATTAAAGACATTGTTGAAAATGGGACAGGCTCTATGCCAGCACAAGATGTGTCTGGAGATGACCTTGACGCATTAGTGAATTGGTTGGAAGAACAGTAATAACAAACAAACGAAAAAGTTCGGCTCACATCTCGTGAGTCGGACTTTTATTTTTGTCTATATTTATCACGTATTAACGGTCTGTAATACCCCCACCTCTAAACATGAGGGAAAACCAAGATGTGAAGGTGGGGATATAACAGTCCGTAAATCCCTGATTCTGTTCAACTAACATTCAGTGGGGAGGTAAGGAAACCCCACTGAATGAAGTTTCACTTTATCACGTATTAACGGTCTGTAATACCCCACTTCTAAACATGAGGGAAACCCAAGATGTGAGGGTGGGGATATAACAGTCCGTAAATCCCTGATTCTGTTCAACTAACATTCATGGGGAGGTAAGGAACCCCCACTGAATGAAGTTTCACTTTATTACGCCTCTGTAATATCACATCGACTCATTGTCACGCGTTCTTTTCGACAAAATATCCTAACTTTACCAGGAACATTACATGAAATGGCATGCTTGAAACATAAATGTAATAATTTTATGTCTAAAAAATGCACTTATTGATGTTATAATAGCTAAGGAATCTATAAAGGTTAACTACTAACAAAAATAATTTGAAATAAATAAAAGGTGATACATAAATGATTTTGATGGAAGATGTGTATAAAACATATCCGAATGGAGTCGCTGCTCTAAACGGAATTAATGTTGATATCAAACAAGGTGAATTTGTATATATTGTAGGCCATAGTGGAGCTGGAAAATCTACTTTTATTAAGCTTATTTATCGGGAAGAGAAACCGACTAAAGGAAACATCATTATAAATGAAGTTGATTTAAGTAAATTGAAAGAAAGAAAAGTCCCTTACTTAAGAAGGGAAATAGGTGTTGTTTTCCAAGACTTTAAGCTTTTACCGAGATTAACAGTCTATGAAAATGTTGCCTATGCACTTGAAGTTATTGAAGAAACACCAAAAGGAATCCGGACAAGAGTTATGGAAGTTTTAGAAGAAGTTGGTTTGAAGAATAAAGCACGGTTTCTCCCCGCAGAGCTTTCCGGTGGGGAGCAGCAGCGTGTTTCGATTGCGCGTGCCATTGTAAATCGCCCGCGTATTGTTATTGCAGATGAACCGACAGGAAACCTGGATCCAGAAACATCCTGGGGAATTATGAAGACATTTGAAGAAATTAATGATAAAGGAACTACTTTAATTATGGCTACCCACAGTAAGGAAATTGTAAACACATTTAAAAAGCGAGTAATCGCGATTGAAGACGGTGTAATTGTAAGAGATGAACAACGAGGTGAATACGGCTATGAAGTTTAGAACATTTTTACGCCACCTGAGAGAGGGAACGAAGAACATTTTCCGGAATGGTTGGATGACCGTTGCTTCCATCGGAGCCGTAACGACAACGTTGATTCTCGTCGGTGTATTCCTAGCGATCGTCCTCAACCTTAATGAATTTGCGAAAAATATCGAATCAGATGTTGAAATTAAAGTGCTTGTTGATTTAACAACAGAAGATGATGACGTCATTGCCTTAGGAGATCAACTCAGACAGCTGGATGGCGTTGAAAATGTCTACTTCTCTTCTAATGACGAAGAACTAGAAAGTTTGACTAATAGCTTAGGAGAGGAAGGAAGGGCCTGGGAATTATTTGAACAAGATAATCCGTTAAATCACGCCTACGTTGTCAAAGCGGAAACCCCGCAGGAGACAGAAGGAATTGCCGAAGAAATAAAAGAACTTGACCATGTCTATGATGTAACATTTGGTCAGGATATTGTAGATAAATTGTTTGAGTTTAACAATTACGCACGAATCGTCGGGCTTGTGTTGATTGCTGCATTAGTACTCACCGCAGTATTTCTCATTTCCAACACTATAAAAATCACCATCATTGCAAGAAGTACTGAAATTTCCATTCAAAAGCTTGTTGGTGCTACTAATGGATTTATTCGTTGGCCATTTTTTGTGGAAGGATTATTGCTTGGTTTACTAGGTTCTATTATTCCGATTGCAGTTGTATTATTCGGTTACCATTACATAGCCGAAAATCTCGCAAGTCAAATTAATATTAGTTTCGTAGAGATATTGGAATTTAATCCATTTGCTTGGTATTTATCACTTGGCATCCTGCTCATTGGTGCAACGATCGGTGTTTGGGGAAGTGTAATGAGTGTACGTAAATTCTTGAAAGTTTAAGAGATAGTGAGATGACCAGAAGCTATTATTATGAAGGGAGAATATGAATTGAAGAAATCGATCCTATCCAGCATAACAGCAGTAGCTTTACTATCAACTGCAGTTACAGCAGGAACTCCAGTTTCTGCAGAGTCAATCGATGACTTGAAAGAACAGATCAACGAACATGAACAAGAGAAATCTAAAATATCCGAGGAAAAAAATAGCCTGAATAAAGACAAACAGGATACCGAAACGAAAATCAATGAAAATTTAAGCGAACAAGAATCAGTTGAAAATGAGATTTTGGATATAGAAGATGAACTTGCGACAACACAGAATAATATTGCCGCGAAAGAGAACGAGATAAAGGCGACAAACGATGAAATCGACGACTTAACCGAGAGGATAGGAACTCTTACGAAAGAGATTGAGGTTTTGGAAGACAAGATTGAAAAGCGCGATGCATTATTAAAAGATCGCCTTCGCTCTATTCAACAGAACGGTGGTCAAATTAAATTAATCCAAGTCATTTTTGGTTCTAAAAGCTTTGTAGATTTTATTAGCCGTACATCAGCGGTAAATACAATCATGGACCAGGATAAACAAATTATGGAAGAACAAGCTGCTGATAAACAGTTGCTTGCAGAACATAAACAAGAAGTGGAAGAGAAAAAAGACACTGTCGTAGCGAAAAAAGAAGAGTTAGAGCTTCAAAAGACAGAGCTTCTTGCTTTAAAAGACCAACTGGACAATCAAAAGAAAGAAAGAAAAACGTTAATGGCTAAGCTTGAAAAAGAACAAGAAAACTTGGAAGAAATTAAGCTAACGATTGAAGAAGAACATGCGATACTTGCTGCCGAGGAGAAAGCTCAAGCTCAAGCAATCGCCCTTGCAGAACAAAAGGTCGGAGAATTGGAGCAGTTAGCAAAAGAAGAGGCGGAAAGAAAACGTCAAGAAGCTGAGCGCCGTAAAGCAGAACAAGAAAGACAAGCAAGACAAGAGCGTGAATCACATAATAACAACAATAATAATGACAACAGCAATAAAGTCGCATCTGCACCGGAAACAAAAGTTGATTCCGGAAATACTGGAGGGGGATACTTTATTTACCCAGCAAATGGTCGCCTTACTTCAGGATTCGGTATGAGAAACCATCCAATCTTTAATGTTTCTCGTTTGCATGCAGGAGTTGACTTTGGTGTAGGTACTGGAACGCCATTGGTTGCTCCGGCGGACGGAGTAGTAAGTACAGCCGGTACGATGGGTGGCTTTGGAAATGTCATCATGATTTCCCACTACATAGATGGTAAAAGCTATACAACGGTCATGGCGCACTTAAGCAGAATAGATGTCTCATCTGGACAAGCTGTTACTCAAGGTCAAGTAATTGGAGCGACAGGTAATACAGGTAATTCCACTGGTCCTCACCTCCATTTCGAAGTTCATCCTGGCGGATACGGTAATCCAGTAGACCCAATGCCATTTTTAAGATAATATAAAGAAGAAAAAGGTATCGTGATCGTTACGATACCTTTTTCATACTGATTAAAGTAATAATCATTACGTAATTTTCACACCTAACCAATCAACGCTTTCATTCAGCGTAAGTGTGTGCAACTTTCATCCGGAGGTTCGCAGTCCAGACACCTCTCGCTTTCCGCGGGCGGCCGGCAAGCCTCCTCGGGCTAACGCCCTGTGGGGTCTCGCCAGGCCTATCCTCCCGCAGGAGTCTCAAGGTGTCTGGACTGCTCCGAGGGAAAGCCTAACTTGGTACACTATTTTTCATTTTAGTAAGAGAACACCTATCATGGTCGGATATTTTCCATTAATAATAATCCTCTCTACAGTTCAGTTGCCCGGTGGACGGTGACTCCTGCGGGAATAGCACGAGTCCGGAGACCCCGCAGGGCGTTAGCCCGAGGAGGCTTCGGCTGTGCCCGCGGAAAGCGTCCGTCCACCGGGCAACTGAACGGCGATTAGAGTTCTAAACTAAATGAACGAGCAAAACACTTACGCTGAATGAAAGCAATTTACAGTTCATGTTAGAACATCCTGTATACAAAGATGAGAAAGTTGGGTCATTATATTTCGCGATGGTCTTGTAAAAGAATTTCATCAATGCGAAGTCTTGTGCATAGTCATGAAAGAGATATAATGGTATGCTTTTCTATAACGGACGGAAGAAATTTGAGGTGGAATGATGAAATTAAACAGATTACAAATAGTTCTTTTATTAGCCGCTGCGCTATTGCTCGGTTTTCTTGGTGCTTATGCAGGCATTTCAATAGCCGGCGATAAAGATAGTGGACAGCAAACTGCAAGCCGAGAAAATCTGGAAGAAAAACTAAACGGTGATAAGTCAGAATCACTTACCGGTGATTTACAAAAGGTTGAGCAAGCATATGCCCTCATTCAAGAAAATTATGTTGAAGAAGTTGACGGTAATGAATTGGTTGAAGGTGCAATTGAGGGAATGCTTGCCACATTGGAAGATCCTCATTCATCCTATTTGAACCTTGAATCAATGGATGAATTTAATCAGCAGATAGAATCTTCATTTGAGGGAATCGGAGCAGAAGTTAGTATGGTGAATGGCGTTGTAACGATTGTTTCCCCGATTAAGGATTCACCTGCAGAGAAAGCTGGTTTACGGCCGAATGATCAAGTTCTTACTGTTGATGGGGAAGACCTCGATGGACTGAATTTAAATGAAGCTGTCGCTAAAATTCGTGGAGAAAAAGGAACAGAAGTAACATTAGAGATTATTCGTGCAGCAGGTGATCCTTTTGAAGTGGTCATTGCCCGGGATACCATTCCGATAGAAACGGTCTATAGTGAAACAGAAACAATAGATGGAAAAACAACAGGAATTATTGAAATTACTAATTTCTCCGAGAATACGGCAACTGAATTTATAGAACATCTAAGCGATTTGGAAGATAATGGTTTGGATGGTTTAGTTATCGATGTTCGTGGGAATCCAGGCGGATTATTAAATGTAGTTGAAGATATGTTAGCATTATTTGTACCTGAAGATCTTCCTTTCATTCAAATAGAAGATGCGGATGGAAATATCGAAGCAATTCATTCTGACTTGAAGGAAACAAAGGATTATCCAATTAGTGTGTTGATTGATGAGGGTAGTGCATCTGCTTCTGAAATTCTTGCGGTTGCATTACAAGAACTTGATTATGATATTGTCGGTCAGACAAGTTACGGAAAGGGTACAGTTCAGACAGCAGTTCCACTAGGTGATGGCAGTTCGATTAAATTAACGACATTCAAATGGTTATCTCCTAATGGAGAGTGGATTAATGAGGTAGGGGTAGAGCCGAATATACCCGTAGATCAGCCGGATTATTATTACGCTAATCCGATTTCGATTGAGGAGCCGTTTGGGTTGGATGACACGGATCCCGGCATCGCGAATATACAGCTCATGCTGGGTGGAATCGGCTATGATCCTGGAAGAATGGATGGCTACTTTAATGAACAGACGGAAGAAGCTGTAAAACAATTCCAGAAAGATAATGATCTTTCAGCAACAGGAGAAGTCGATGAAGAAACAGCTGGGTTAATAGATACAAGAGTGATCGAGCGTATCCGTTCCGGTGAAGACGATGTTCAATTAGAAAAGGCATTGGAAGAACTATATAAGTAAGACAGGAGAGGCTGGGGGAACCTAGCCTTTTTTTGGCAAAAAGATAAGTATAAATCCTTTCTTACTGCATAAGTGCAACTAAGGTTGTCACCGTAAGACATGGTTACAACCAAGTTTTCTAATCTTTTGGGACAAATGCTCTGACCCCATGTCCCACTTTTCATGGTATACTATAAGGAGAATCCATACGTAAAGGGTGGTTTGCTTGGTTGAATTATGGTTTCAGGAATTTGGGGTAGGGATATTAAAGTTATTTCTTAATCCATTGTTGTATTGGATATTTATATTGATCTTTTTAGTTGGTTACAAGCGGATTAAGATGGAAAGGGAACAGTTCGGGGTGAAAGTCTTTGATTTATTCAGTGAATGGAGACGAACGTTGCTACCGGCGGTTTTAACTGGAATTCTTATATCGCTTATTTTCATAGGAGCGGGAGTTGTATTTTCCTATGGTTCGCTAATTATACTAAGCTTCATGATGATTCTATTATCTTTGAATTTACGATTTACATTATTATCGGCAAGTTATACGGTTGGGCTTACCTATATCGTCTTACTTTTTATACCTTCACTGCTGGAGAAACAGGATGTTATTCCCGTAGCTTATTTTGCGGAAAATAATTTTATTGGTCTCACATTTTTGCTTGGTGTCATGCTCGCTGTAGAGGCGATTTATGTTCGCCGAGTGAGGCGCGGAGAGACATTTCCACGCTTAGTTAAAAGTGAACGGGGTATTTGGATTGGCGAGCATCACTTAAGTAAAATGGCGATGATTCCATTGTTTTTCCTAGTACCAGGTGGGGCGTTAGAGAGTTTTGCTCCTTATTGGCCGCTCATTCCGATTGGTGGAGAGAGTTATGGGATCATACTTTTTCCTTTTCTTCTCGGGTTTTCCCACCGTATTCGAGCGAATGTCGCTTCTGTTAGGGGAAAGCAGCTGGGGAAACAGATTCTGTGGCTTGGCATCGTAGTTATGATTATTTCTGTAGTCGGATATTTCTTTAAGGGACTGTCTCCTGTTGCATTGGTAGTTGCTATTTTTGGAAGAGAGTTCATAACGTATCGACTACGTACACGGGACAAAAAACATAATGCCTTATTCAAACCAGAACAGCAAGGTTTGCGCATTCTTGGGATTATCCCTGGTACACCTGCTGAGCGACTGGATATTCAAGTAGGCGAGGTTATCACAAAAATAAATGATAAACGAATAAACAGTTCAGATGAATTCTATGCAGGGCTTCAGGCGGCGGGTGCTTATTTTAAATTGGAAATCCTTGATGATAATGGAGAAATGCGGTTTGTCCAGAGTGCATTCTATGAAAGTGACCATTACCAGTTAGGATTGCTCTTTATTGAAGCACCACACCGTACGAAAGAAATTCTTGTTGAGGGTTCGTAAGTAAATTACTATTTCACGATTATAGTAGGAGGCATTCGTGGTTGGACCATACGAATGCCTCTTATAATAGGAGAAAAGTGGGAGGAAACAAGATGAAATTTTTTCATACAGCAGATTGGCATTTAGGAAAACTTGTCCAAGGTGTTTATATGACAGAAGATCAGGAATACATATTAAAACAATTCGTGCAAGCTGTTGAAGAAGAGCAGCCAGATGCTGTGATTATTGCAGGTGATCTGTATGACCGAGCCGTTCCGCCGACGGAAGCGGTGCAGTTGCTTGATGACGTTCTGCACCACATCGTTCTCGATTTGGATGTGCCGGTTATTGCGATAGCAGGGAATCATGATAGCCCAAGTAGACTGGATTTCGGCAGTCGCTTGATGAAACAGAATGGATTCCATATGATTGGTAGATTACAAAAAGATTATAAACCAGTTGTATTGGAAGATGAATTTGGTGAAGTATATTTCCATCCAATTCCTTATGCGGATCCAAGCATGATTCGTAATTTATATGAAGACGATTCGATCCGTAATCATAATGATGCACAGGCAAAAATTATCGAGAAAATCAAAGCGTCCATCCTACCGAATACGCGGAATGTTGCTATTGCCCATGCTTTTGTTACACCGTTTGGGGAAGAAGCGGAGAATACGAGTGAATCGGAACGGCCATTATCTATTGGGGGATCTGAGTATGTGGATGCTACGATTTATAACGATTTTAATTATACAGCACTCGGACACTTACACCAAGCCCATTATGTCGCGAACGAAACGATCCGTTATGCCGGTTCCCCACTGAAATATTCTATATCCGAGGAACATCATAAGAAGGGTTTTTATGTCGTGACGCTGGATGGAGAAGGGAAAGTTGAGTTGGAAAAACGTTTGCTTACTCCAAGGCGGGATATGTATACGGTGGAAGGTTTTATAGAAGACATTTTAGCAGAATCTGTAAATGAAGATTATGTGTTTGTCCGATTGCTAGATGAAACCCCTGTGCTTTCCCCAATGGAAAAAATCCGCTCCGTTTATCCGAACGCGATGCATGTTGAACGAAAATATTACTCCGCCCTCCATTTATCCGATGATTCAGAGCAAATTCAGGAACGAAGAAAAATGACAGAACTAGAATTGTTCCGTGCCTTTTATGAGGAAGTAAAAGGGGAAGCGCCGGGTGACGCGGCAGAGAATATTTTCAAAGAAGCACTTGAAGCGATTATGAATGAAGATAAATAATAGAAATAAAGGGGGATAAAAAAGTGCGGCCATTAAAATTAACGATGACAGCATTTGGACCTTATAAAGATACGGAAACTGTTGATTTCGAAGAGCTTGAGGGCAATGATATATTCGTCATCTCCGGCAATACCGGGGCTGGTAAGACGACGATATTTGACGGGATCTGCTTTGCTCTTTATGGAACAGCAAGCGGACAAGACCGCGGGGAGTCAAAAATGCTCCGCAGTGATTTTGCAAAAGATGATGTTCATACCGCGGTTGAATTGGAGTTTGAGCTTAAAGGGAAACACTACCGGATCCGGAGACAGCTTGGCCACGTGAAGCAAGGAAACAAGTCGAAAACGGGTGATGATATTTTCTTTTTCGTACAGAAGGATGGAGAAGAAGTTCCTTGTGTTGATAGGCAAATCGTTTCGGAAGTGAATGAGCGGGTTGAGCAATTAATTGGGCTAACACAAGATCAGTTCAAGCAAATCGTCATGCTACCTCAAGGGGAATTCCGAAAGCTCCTCACCTCAGATACGGAGAATAAAGAAGCGATTCTACGTAGACTCTTCAAAACAGAAAACTATCAATCAATTAATAAGGTATTAAAGGAGAAACGCGACCAAGCTAAAATAGATTATGAGCGGCAACTGCAAATTAGAAATGATTATATTCAAGGTATTTCATCTTATCTTCCATTACGGACGGATACGTTTATGAGCGAACTGTTGGAAGCGGAGTATCCGAATAGTAATCAAGTTGCTGCAGCATTAGAAGAAGAGGCAAGCTTTTACGCGGAACAAGTCACTAGTGGAGAAGAGAAACACAAGCAAGCCTATGAACTGAGAAACAAACGGCAAAGCGAATACCATGAAGCCGAACACCTCAATGAACGCTTCCGTGAACTAGAGGAGAAGAAACAACAGCTAAAGGCGTTAAACGAAAGGGAAGTGGAATTTAAAGAGAAAGAAACACGTTTACAAGCTGCTGAAGAGGCAAATAGCCTGCTGTTTTTTGAGCAACAACGGGAACAAGCAGTGAAAGATGAACAATCGACAAGTGTAAATCTCAAACAAGCAAAAGATCAACTAGAGCAAGCGAAAAAAGAATTACAAGAAGCAGAAGCAACTTTCAAAGCGGAAGAAAACAGGAAAACGGATAGAGATCAAGTTGCTAAAGAATTGAACGAGCTGGAGAAATTTCTACCTGTTGTTCAAGGAATTGAAGAAACGAAACAAAAAATTAATCAAATTAAAAGTCGTGGCCAAGAGATAAAACAAAAGATGGAAGAGACAGAGAAACAGCTTGTGTCAACTGAAAAAGCATATGAGGAATATCGCCGTGAAATTAGCAACCTTGATGATCGTATCGAGAAGTTAAGTGATAAACAAGCAGAGTATTTGCAACTGAAGGATCAGGTGAGAATTTTTGAGCGCTATAGAAATATAACTGGGGAGATTAATGAATTAGAGAATAAAGCAACTGCCATTATCAACACATATAATGAAGCGAAGGAAAACTATCAGGAAAAAGAAACGTTATGGCTTAGTAATCAAGCGCTCGTGTTGGCAGGACATCTTCAAGACGGCGAACCGTGTCCGGTATGTGGAAGTTTAGAACATCCACAAATTGCAGCTAGTGCTGAACAAACGGTGACAACAGAGGAACTTCAGCTTGCGAAAAGCAATTTTGAAGAGAAAGAAAAAGCGTATCATCAAATTCGCATTCAACTTGAGGCAAAGAAAACTCAACAGAATGAAATATTAGAGGAAGTAACGGAGCTAACAGCTGGGGAAGAGATCAATACCTTTTATGAACAGCTCGTTGCCACTGGTAAACAAGTACGCATTCAAGTGGAAGAATATAATGTAGTTAGAAAGAAAAGAAAAGAAAAAAAAGAGGAAGAAGAGAAATATGTCCGAATCAAACAGGAACTAGAGCCGCTCTATAATCAACTGAAAGACAAGCATTACACATTGCGTGAGCAGTATAAGACGGAGTCGGCACTCCTTGAAGATAGACTTCGAGATATCCCGGAATCATTAACGGATTTAAAAGTATTGAAAAACCAAATTAAAATGACCCAAGATAAAAAAGATCAACTTGAAAAAGCGTGGGATTCTGCCCAAAAGTTGCTCGAAACAAAGAAAGAGGCATATACAAAGAGCGAAACGCATACGTTGCATACAGAAAAGCAATTTAAAAAAATTACATTAAAAGTGGAAGAGGCAAGTAAAGCGTTCCGCGAGAAGTTAACAGAAGCGGGATTTGAATCAGAAGATGCGTATTTCAAAGCCAAGTTATCGAGCGAAGAACAACGGCTGTTGAAACAGGAATTGACGGAATTCAAGCAGCAACTGGCCATTCTTTCTAAGCAAACGAAAGAGCTGACGGCAAGCTTAAAAGGAAAAGAACCAAAGGATTTAGATGCATTGAAGCAAGAGCTGGATGAACTGGAGAAACAATACGAAGAGACGTTCAAACAGCTTAATGAAGCTCGTGACTATCAAAATCGTGCGCTCACGCGAAAGGAAGAGATTCTGGAAGCAGAAGAGGCATTAGTGAAGAAGGAACAGCTTGTTTCCGCTGTTTCCGATGTACATGATATGCTGCGCGGACAAAACAATAAGAAAATTTCTTTTGAACGCTTTTTACAAATGGAATATTTGGAGCAAATCATTCATTCTGCCAACGATAGGTTACAGAAGCTCTCCAATAACCAGTATTATTTAACGAGAAGTGACAGACAAGAGACGCATGGTAAACAGAGCGGACTTGCGCTTGATGTATATGATAACCATACCGGGGTAACGAGAGATGTAAAAACATTGTCCGGTGGGGAGAAATTCAATGCAGCTTTATCCCTTGCTTTAGGGATGTCTGACGTGATTCAGAGTTTCCAGGGGAGTATTGCGATTGATACGATGTTTATCGACGAAGGATTCGGTTCGCTTGATGAAGATGCTCTCGCGAAAGCCGTCGACACCCTCGTTGATCTCATGGAGTCAGGTCGCATGATCGGTGTGATTTCCCATGTCAAAGAGCTTAAAGAAATCTTCCCAGCCATCCTGGAAGTCAAAAAAACCAAACAAGGCCACAGCGAAACAGCCTTTGTACTAAAATGATATACCATCATTCTTCCCAACCTTAGGAACTCCCACTTTCATCCAGCGTACGTGTTTTGCTCTTTCAGTTTTTTTGCGTTCTGATTACCGTTCAGTTGCCCGGCGGACGGATGCTTTCCACGGGCACGGCACTGCCTCAGCCTCGACGCACAGGACGTTAATGTCAGACGTTGCCACATACGAGAGCGTTCTTAGTCTGCCTCGGAAGAAAACCGCTTCCTGCTCAGGTCTGGACACGTGCTTTTCCCGTAGGAGTCACCGTCCGCCGGGCAACTGAACTAGTAGAGAACGTTATTATTAATGGAAACTATCGCATTGTAATAAGCTATTTAATTCTAAATGAAAAATAGTGTACCAAGTTAGGCTTTCCCTCGGAGCAGTCCAGACACCTCGAGACTCCTGCAGGAGGCCGTCTAAGAACGGTCACGTCCTGTGACCAACGCCGGCATTAGAACTTCCTGTTCGTCGAAAGGCATAGGTGAGACCCCGCAGGGCGCCAGCCCGAGGAGGCTCACCAGCCGCCTGCGGAAAGCGAGAGGTGTCTGGACTGCGGACCTCCAGATGGAATTTTGCACTCACTTACGCTGGATGAAAGTGATGAGCAAGCTCTTCTAGGCATATAGTTTAAAGGCAGCAGCTTCTGAATCCTAAGCTTCTTTTACAGTTTAGCAATAAATGTAGTTGCGGAAGTGGTAGGAAGAAATTATAATAAGATGGTGTATGTCGATGCAATTATAATTGCAATGAATATAGAGGTGTAGAAATGGAATTTAATATAGGCCCGCGAATGTTGAAGACTGGTATCGCAGTAATATTAACCCTTGTTATTACAAGTATGCTACAATTAGAACTCGAATTAGTAGCGGCTATTGCTGCAGTCTTAGCAATGCAACCATCCATCATGCGATCCTTCACGTACTTTAAAGAAGTAGTAATCGCGAACTCCGTAGCTGTTATCTTTTCTTTAATCGGGATCTTTCTGCTTGGTAACCACCCTCTATCAGTTGGAGCGGTAGTTATCATATCTATTGCGATTAACGTTCGCCTGGGCTTAAATAAGACCGTCAGTTTAACCGTGTTAACGATTATCACAATTATGCTGCAAAGTGCTGATGGAATAAATGTCCCCTTTATTATTAACCGGGTATCCCTTGTTGTGATCGGGGTCGTATCTGCTTTTATTGTAAATGCACTTGTCTTCCCACCTAATCACCAAAAGTTACTCTTTAACCGGATTCAAGATGCGGTTGATCAGACACTATTTTTACTACGCGTGATACCAAATAAAACGATGAGTGTTCCAACCCTTAAAACGGAAGACAGGGAAATTGAAAAAAAGATAACGAAAATCAAGGACTATTTTGATATCCTTGTCGAGGAACGCAGCCGCCTATTTATCCGGAACAAGATTCATTTTCTGCGGAGTATTGTCATCTATAAACATATGATTCGTGTTTTGGAGAAACAATATACACTCATTACCCAACTGGAGAAAAATATAGAAGAAATTGAAGCGATGAGCAGTGGGAAAAGTCATGTCATTAAAAAATTAATCAATGAGATAACAAACTACAGCGAGAACATCTTTTTACTATATCAAAATAAAATTGTCCTCGATCGTGACCTGCAACGGGAAACGAAAAATGCGATGCGGCTGACAATCAATAATTTGATTGAAGAGCTGCAAGGTTCTGGTTTTGACAAATGGACATACGTCTTCCCAGTAGCAAACAGTCTTATCGAATTATTTGCTGAACTTGATAAACTTGAAAAGTTCGTCCGTAAAAAAGAAAATCAACCAATAGATGCCTAGTTTAGAGACTGCTGCCACCTAGTTTCTGAACTAGTTTTTTTCTTTATGAAAAATGAAACATTTTGCTCTTCAAATTCGTATAAACAGGGGAGCAGAAAGTACTTATCAAGAGCTGTAAAGAGCGCCTTAGCTTACTTTCTGTTATCATTAGAAATGATAAAGATAAATAAGAGAGGGAGGGTTACATTGGATAAACAACCACGTACATTAACGCCGGAACAAATGGCAAAAATGAAGAAAATGGGGAAGTTTTTCGGCTGGATATTTGGAATCTTGTTAGTGGTAGGACTTCTATTTTTACTTACATTTAATTGGATTACCGACTATATATGGCTTGATAACTTAGGATTCGGTAGCGTATTTACCACTATTCTGGGAAGTAAAATGACACTGATTGGAGTAGGATTCGTCCTCTTCTTTATTGCGTCTTTCCTTACATTGCAGTGGATTCGCAGTTCTTACATCAATCATTTCCATGAAAGCCAGTTACCGCCATTTCTTGCGGAGAAAAAATTAAGCCGCTTAATTATCGTCGGTACGTCTTTCTTTGTTGGAATTTTAGGAAGTTCTGTCGTCCAAGGACTTGGATGGGAACCGCTGCTAAAATTTTTACAGCATGAAAAATTTGGAATAACCGACCCGCATTTTAATATGGACATTTCTTTCTATATGTTCGTCTTACCATTCTTGGAGTTTATCGTCTATTTAATCTTAACATTGGCGATCTTAGCTCTTCTAACTGTGATTGGGGCTTATTCTGTATTCCATATGTACCGCTTAAGTAAACGGGCCCAGCTCCATATAGGAGTTACAATCGGACTTGTAGGATTGATGGTGGCAGCGATTCATTTTCTGCAGCCATACCACACCTTACTATCAAACCAGGTGAATATATTCCAGACGAGTGTCGTATATGGTTTAAGCTATACCGATGAACTTATTAACATACCGAAAGCATATATTCTAGCGGGAGTTGCAATAATTGCGGCAGTATGGACAATTATTTCCTTATACCGTGGCAGAATTAAATCAGCAATTATACCAATCGCTGCTTATGTCGTCGTATTGATTGTGGGGCAGGGTGCATCGATGATTGTGCAGAGCTTCGTCGTTTCACCAAATGAATTCCAAAGAGAATCACCGTATTTGGAACGTAACTTGGAATTTACTCGAGCAGCTTATGATTTAGATGAGATAAAGGAAGAAGAACACCCGGGAAATTATTCACTTGATGAGGCGATGGTAGAGAGGAATTCACTTACCATTGACAACATCCGAATTAACGACTCGCGGCCACTTTTAGATATCTATAATCAAATCCAAACGTTCCGGACCTATTATCGTTTTAATGATATTGATATTGACCGGTATGAAATTGATGGTGATTATCAGCAAGTGTTTATTGGAGCCCGTGAATTGAGTACGGAAGATTTACCAGAACAAGCCCAAACATGGGTGAACAGGAACCTCCGTTATACACACGGTTACGGGATTGCGATGAGTCATGTTAATGAAATTACGTCCCAAGGTCAGCCACAATATTTACAGAGAAATATTCCTGTTGAAGGAACGATTGATGTAACTCGTCCACAAATTTATTTCGGGGAAGAAGAGTATAACGACGTGATCGTTAATACGAAAGTGGATGAATTCGATTATCCATCCGGAGACGAGAATGTTTCCACCCGTTATGAAGAAGAAGCTGGGATTCAGTTGACCGGTCTCAATCGATTATTATTTGCCATTGATCAAGGGTCCTTCCGCTTCTTGGTATCCGATCAATTGGATTCGGAAAGTAGACTACTGAAGACCCGTAATATTATGGACCGTGTTCAAAAGATTGCTCCATTCTTTGAATATGATTCTGACCCATATATCTTTATTAGAGATGATGGAAGCTTAGCGTGGATGATGGATGTCTATTTAATCGCTGAGAACTATCCTTACTCCGAACAATTTAGCGGAGACAGCAACTACATCCGTAACTCGGTCAAGGTTGTTGTTGATGCATATACCGGGGAAGTTGATTTTTATATTGTTGAACCAGATGAACCGCTCGTGAAGACATATCAGACGATTTTCCCTGATCTTTTCACAGAAGAGATTCCAGAAGATGTACAGCGTCACTTCCGTTACCCGGAAACATTATTTAAAGTACAGTCGGAAATGTATGGTACATACCATATGTCGAACTTAGAAGTGTTTTATAACCGTGAAGACTTCTGGCAATTCGCTACAGAGAATTATTTCGACTCTGATGTTGTCATTGAACCGTATTATATTACGATGAAATTACCGGAATATGAAGAGGAAGAATTCATTCTTATGGTTCCATACACTCCTAGAAATAGGCAGAATATGATCGCCTGGATGGGAGTTCGGAATGATGGGGAGCATTACGGTGAATTATTCGTCTACACCTTCCCGAAACAGCGAAATATTTATGGACCGCAGCAAATTGAGAACCGAATTAATCAGGACAGTACGATTTCTCAACAGCTGAACTTATGGTCTCAAGGTGGTTCGGAAGTTATTCGCGGAAACTTGATTGCAATACCGATAGAGGACACGATTATGTATGTTGAACCGATTTATATCGAATCGTCCAATGAAACATCTCTGCCGGAAGTTAAACAAATCATCGTCGCTTATGAGGATCATATTGTCATGGAGACGACTCTGGAACGTGCAATGGAATCGCTCTTTGAATTAATGGATCCAGATGCAGGAACACCTCCAGCAACAGATGACGGTGACTCTGAAGAACTTCCAGAGGATGAGGACTCAATGCCATCTATCCCGCTTGAGGGAGCAGAAATGATTCTTGAACAATTCTCTACATTATTTGATGATTACCAAGAAGCATTGTCCAGTGGAGATTGGGAAGAGGCTGGAAGAATTATGGCTGAGATTGAAGAAATACTCGCTACGATGGAATAAAATAATATGTATTGTTCAATCTAAGACGGCGCAGGTAATTCCTGCCCGTCTTTTCTTTATTGATTTTAAATTTTAAAATAATAATGTATATTGATCAAAAATCTGGACATCCTAGTCTGGTGTAAAGGTAGTTGTTAAAAATAAACTATCAAATAGCAGTACCAGAGAGGTGTAAAGATGAATATTTCTTACAAAAAGCTAGGAATTGTCAGCTTATATATTGCTATCTTCCTAGTGGTTGTATCGATGTTGGTGACGGAAGAAGATGTCCATACAAAGGCAGCGAACACCCAACACGAAAATGGGGAAATGATACAGGAACAAATCGGACAGAGAGAAACAGCCCTATCAGAAAAGGAATTACAACATAGACAAGCACCAGTTACGTATATTTCAAGTGACAGTATTGAAGCACCACAATCATTAGAAGATGCAATCGATTTGGAAGCATATCCTACGGTCCAGGTCGTTGCGACAGGCTATACGGCAGGTTATGAATCAACTGGAAAAACCGAAACACATCCAGAATACGGAATCACCTTTTCAGGGGTTACGGTAAAAAGGGATTTATATTCAACGATTGCAGCAGACTTAGATGTATTTCCAATCGGTACGATTCTCTTTATCCCGTCCTATGGATATGGTGTGGTAGCGGATAAAGGTAGTGCAATCCAAGGAAATAAAATCGATTTGTATTATGATACAGTCGATGATGTATTTGAGGAGTGGGGGAAACAAAAACTTGACGTTTATGTGATTGAAATGGGGAACGGCGAGTTAACGGAAGAAGCCCTCGCAGAACTTAATGAAGACGAAGCTCTCCAGGTATTTCGCTCAGAATTTACAGGAGAATAATAAAAAAATCCAGAGAGGAATTAAATTTCCTTTCTGGATTTTTTTAAATAAACCAAGGATGGACAACAAACGCAACAATAATTCCTGTTATTGCGCCGAAGAAAACTTCAATCGGTTCGTGTCCTAATAATTCTTTTAAATCTTCTCGTCTTTCTTTATCCTCTTTCTTATTCCAGTCCCTGACATCTTCAAAAATAGTTTGCAAGTCGTTCATCAACCGATTGAGTACTACTGCATGTTTTCCTGCATGACGCCGAATGCCAGATGCGTCATACATCGTAATCACACTAAATACACAAGCGACTGCAAAAATGGTTGAGGTAACTCCTTCGACAATACCTACCGCGGTCGTAAGCGATGTTACTGCTGCCGAATGACTGCTCGGCATTCCACCTGTACTGAATGCGATTCGGAAAGAGAGCTCTCTTGCAACAATTAATTTAATCGGTATTTTTATAAATTGCGCAAAGACAATTGCAATTAAAGCAGCCCATAACGGAAAATTTGAAAAGATTTCCATTGCCTATTTCTTCCTTCCTGATTGTTGCCAACGTTCATTCAAGTTTACCATAACGGTATAACATCGTAAACATAGCAATACAGATGGAAGTAATTAACCCAACTTTCGAAGTTTGAAACAGTGGATTACTAGCGCAAGTAGCTTTTACATATAATCACCATTTAGTTGCCCGCGGAAAGCGAATGTGTCTGAACTGCGGACCCTGAGGGGATAGTGGCACCTACGCTGAATAAAAGTAATCAGTAGTTCAGTTAAATTGCCTTGATTTTTTTAGATGTGAAGGCTTAGGCTCTTACTTTAATCCAGTTTGCAGGTACACGCTTAACAAGCTGAACCATAAAGAAAGCAGCGACAAAGGAAAGGATCGTATCCTTAATTAAAAAGGGAACCATTCCGGCCCAGGCGATAAGATAGGAAATCTCAAGATTAAGCCACGTATTCATCGCGAGATACATGTAAGATACTCCAATGACATAATTCAAAATGAGACCGGCGAAAGCACCTAAAGAATAACCAATCATCGATTCTTTATGAAACTTCTCGCTAATCCAGCCGGAAGCATAGGCGATAAATACAAAAGAAATAATAAAGCCACCTGTTGGACTGATTAAAGCAAAAGGTCCACCTTGTAATCCGGCGAAAATCGGCACCCCGCTCGCTCCGACAAGAATATATGTAATAATAGCAAAAGCACCAAGTCGTTTACCGAGCATAAATCCTGCCAAAATTGCAAAAAATGTTTGTAAAGAAAGTGGTACACTCGCTCCGCCAATTGGTATCGCCAGAAACGGAAACCAAACCGTAATATTTGCCCCTATCGCCATTAAACAAACGAACATTGCCCCAAATGTTAAATCAATTGATCTAATTTTGCTCATGAAAATTCCCCCTTGTAATGATAGTACGAGGAAATTAAAATTTTGTCAACTTTAATTTAATGAGGGTGACAATGTGGAAGAGCATCCCAGAAGTATGAGATGCTCTTTATCAATTTAATTATGCAGTTTCTAGTGCAATTTCAATCATTTCATTGAACGTTGTTTGACGTTCTTCTGCAGTTGTTTCTTCACCAGTTAGGATATGATCGGAAACGGTAAGAATGGATAGAGCGTGTCTGTTAAATTTAGCTGCGAGCGTGTATAAAGCTGTCGTCTCCATTTCCACCGCAAGTACTTTATAGGCTGCAAGTAATTCATGTACGGACTTGGCATTCTCGCGATAGAAGCTGTCACTTGTAAATACATTCCCGACTCGTACCGGCAAATTCTTATCCGACGCGGCATCATAAGCACTTTTTAATAGATCGAAATCTGCAAGGGGAGCATAGAAAATGTCTCCAAAGATAAGCTTGTTAACCTGGGAATCAGTTGTTGCGCCTTGGGCAAGGATGACATCTCTAACTTGCACATCTTCCTGTAGTGCTCCACAGCTTCCAACCCGAATTAAATTCTTCACACCATATTCACTTATCAATTCATTGACATAGATGGAAATGGACGGAACACCCATCCCAGTACCTTGAACAGAAATATCTTTACCTTTATATTTCCCAGTGTAACCGTACATGCCACGAACCTCATTATAAAGCTTAGGATCTTCTAAAAAAGTCTCGGCAATGTATTTTGCGCGCAATGGATCTCCTGGAAGTAATATTGTTTCCGCTATTTCGCCTTTTTCTGCACCGATATGTACACTCATGAATATGCCTCCTTAAACTATCTTAAATTAAAGGTATCACACTAAAAGATGAATGACAAATGACAAATAACAAACATTTTTATAAAAAATGATAGCCGTTTCACTGGTTATTAGTTTAAAAGTAGCGAGGAATTGTTTATAATGGGGATGAGGGTTATATTGTAACAATAGTTATGGTAAATTGATGGAAGGGAAGCGATAAATATGGAAACAAAAAACTTTACAATAACCGCTGAATCAGGAGTACATGCACGTCCAGCTACATTATTAGTGAATAAGGCGGGACAGTACAGTTCAGATATTCAAATTACGTATAAGGATAAAAAAGTAAACTTGAAATCAATCATGGGTGTTATGTCCCTTGGTATCCCACGCGGTGCGGAAGTGGAAATATCTGCTGATGGTAATGATGCAGAAGAAGCAATTGAAGGTATTACTTCAGTTATTAAAGAACATTTAGGAGAGTAAGTAAGGAGCGAGACGTGGAAATTTCTATTAATTTTAGTAATCCACAGCATCTTTATTTTAAAATTTCCTCAGGAAAGAAAAAGGAAGCAAGAGAATGTCTCTAGCTTCCTTTTATAATTTTAAAGTATACTTCTTGTTCAAGACGGTCGAGCGTCTGTAAGGCCAGTCGGTTGTATGCACTGTCTTCTTCATTCAGCTTATTCCGATATGTTGCAATTGCTTGTTCCAACGACGCAGCATATTCCGGTACCTCACCATTAAATGGATGGACAGCCGGCTTTTTAACATTCATCTTCTCACGAAAGGCAAGTGCTTTCCGTTCATGAAAAAAGACATCTTTTGTTTCATACATATTATGTAGATCTCCTTGGAGCGGATGCTTATGGACAGCGAGTACTTCAATCAGGTACATGTCACCACGATCTTCCTTTACTTCGCCGATATACGTTCCTGACCTATAATGCGCTTTTGCAATTTCCCCAATCTTCACTTTACCCATTTTTACAACCTCCCTTTAATTATTGTGCCAAATTCGTGAACTTTTTGCGAATAATTACCCCTTATTGTCTATTAAAAGTTAATTTTGCTATACTAATAAGTAAGGATGTGATGAAAGATGGATTTCTTCTATTTTCCAAGTGATAAATCCGAATTGATCATTCCGATACTCACTCTATTTCTTTTTATCGGACTAGCATTTGTTGCGGTGTACTTTATGGTGCGACGCTCGAAGAAGGAAGAAGAGAGGTTTGAAGAAGATTATAAAGAACGGATAGAGGAAGTAGAAAAAGAGTTGAAAGAATAATTAGCTGCTACAATCCAACGTTTAAAACTTTGCATTTTTTGGGATACTACAACTAGTAACCTAAAGGAGAAGCGATATGCGTTGGATTTTTTATTTGTTTTTAATTTTTTTAGCTGCTTGCACGTCTAATGATGATGAAACGTTGAAAGAAGTGGCCATGTTGAATGTGGATGGTGATAAGCTTGGAACCGCAACTTTTACCGAAGACTCTGAAGGAGTAAGTATTAAACTCAAATTAGAAGGGGTGAGTCCTGGATGGCACGGGATTCACGTACATGAATATGCAAAATGCGAACCACCAGACTTTACAAGTGCCGGGAATCATTATAACCCCGAAGATAAAGAGCATGGATTAATGAACCCAAAAGGCCCCCACCTTGGTGATCTCCCAAATGTCGAGGCAAATGGAGATGGTAAGATCGATGAGGAGATCAAGTTGCTGGACGCGACGCTATTAGATGGAAAAAACTCATTGATTCGGGAGGAGGGAACTTCTTTAGTTCTCCATGACGGTCCGGACGACGGGTATACCCAGCCAAGTGGAGATTCCGGAGAGCGGATTGCTTGCGGAAAAATTACTCCCAAGTAGCTAAGTCAAGAGGCTGGGACATAACTTCTTAGTATGGTTATAAATCCGAACAAATGATAAGAAAGAGTATCAACAACCGCTCCGGGAATATACTACGCTTTCCGCAGGCGGCTGGTGAGCCTCGACGCATAGGATGTGCTAATGCAGACGTTGCCACAGGACGTGGCGTTCTTAGTCTGCCTCGGGCTGCCGCCCTCCGGGGTCTCACCGATGCCGGCCGACGAACAGGAGGTTCTAGTGCCGGCGTTGGTCACAGGACGTGACCGTACTTAGCCGGCCTCCTGCTGGAGTATCCGTATATTCCCGGAGCTAGTTAGCAGTTTTGTTCGGATTTAATTCATATTAGAATAGTTATGTCCCAGCCTCTTCTAATTTTTCACGCATTAACGGTCTGTAATACCCCCAACCTCTAAATAGGAGGGATGCCCAACATGTGAAGCTGGGGGATATACAGTCCGTAAATCCCTGATTCTTTCAACTAACATTCAGTGGCGGAGGTAAGGAAACCCCCACTGAATGAAGTTTCACTTTATCTTATCTTCTTTTTTCTACTGCTTTAATTATTCGATTAACAGCTTCTTCAAGTGTAGATCGTGGGCAACCCATGTTCAGGCGCATGAATTGACTCCCTTCCTCTCCGTAATCAATGCCTGCATTTAATCCGACCTTTGCTTCGGTTATGAAAAATTCTCGAATACCTTCTGCGTCAAGCCCAAGTCCACTGCAATCAATCCAAAGGAGGTACGTACCTTCCGTTTTCACTACTTTCAGTTCTGGAGCATGTTTTTCAAAGCTTTCTTTCACATATTGATAATGGCTTTCCAATAGAGCGGTTAATTCATCGACCCATGTAGCGCCGTGTGTATAAGCAGCCTGCATTGCAATTTGCCCCATTGTGTTTAATTGATTGTTGAAACCCTGTTTATTAAAGGCCTCATCTAATTTCCCTCTAACATCCAGATTAGGTGTCACGCAGTAAGACGCGGCTAATCCAGGTACGTTAAAGGTTTTCGATGGAGCCATGCATGTGATCGTCTGATTAGCAATTTCTTCAGATAGCGAGGCAATTGGAATATGTTTAAATCCGGGATAGGTAAGATCACCGTGAATCTCATCAGAAATAATTAGCACATCATGTTTCACACATAACTTAGCCATTTCCTCTAGCTCTTCTTTCTTCCAAACCCTTCCAACCGGATTATGCGGTGAACAGAGGATGAACGCTTTTACTTCTTTAAGCTTAGCTTCAAAATCAGTAAAATCAATTGTGTAATAATTATCTTCAAAAACGAGAGGATTTTTAACAATTGTCCGGTTATGTGCCTTAATAACATTGTAAAAGGGCGGATAGACGGGCGTCTGAATTAATATTCCGTCTTCCGGTTTAGTTAATGCTTGAATAGCCATATGTAGGGAGGTAACGACCCCATTGCTGAAAGATAACCATTCTGGCTGAATATTCCATTGGTGTCTTTCCTTATTCCAACTAACAACTGTATCTTTTAATTCATCGTCTGCAATCGTATAACCATAGACTCCATGGCGTGCTCGTTCCATTAATGCTTCATTTACTTCTTTAGGCGCTTTAAAGTCCATGTCAGCAACCCACATTGGAATAACGTCAGTTGACCCGAAGAGTGTTTCTGCCATATCCCACTTTACGGATTTTGTATTTTTCCGGTCAATGTTTAGATCAAAATTTCCCATCAAACTACCTCCTCACAGTGTTATAGTTAATTATAGCAAAAAAAAAAGCAAAGCGATATACGCTCTGCTTACAGGGGGAATACGAGAAAGTCTTACGGTAATAGTATTACCCCTCCTATTAAATTATAAACACATAAACTAAAATATTTTAAAAAAAACTCAACTTTAGCAGTTTGAAGCAGTTAGATATTCCGCTGTAATCAAGACAACCCGCGGATTATTATCATTCAGCGTAAGTGCTTATTTTTTCTGACTTCTCCGGGGAAAGACCTGATTTGGAACGCTTATAACCCATGAAGTTTCGTTTTATAATCTTTCTTCTAATTTAGCTTTTTCATCTTCGAATCCAGGTTTCCCGAGTAGGGCGAACATATTCTTTTTGTATGCCTCAACACCCGGCTGGTCGAATGGATTCACGCCGAGCAGATAACCGCTGATGGCACATGCTTTCTCAAAGAAATAAACGAGATAGCCGAATGTATATGCATCAAGTCTTGGGACTTCAACGATCAAGTTAGGTACGTCACCGTCTGTGTGGGCGAGCATTGTCCCTTGTAATGCTTTCTCATTGATTTCATGTAATGTTTTTCCAGCAAGATAGTTTAATCCATCTGCATCATTTTCCGCCTCTTCAAGCGTTAATTCTTTTTTTGATTCATGAACGCGAAGAACCGTTTCGAAAATATTTCTTCTTCCTTCTTGGATATACTGTCCAAGAGAATGCAGATCTGTTGTAAAGTTGGCAGAAGAAGGATAAATTCCTTTCAAGTCTTTCCCTTCACTTTCACCAAAGAGCTGTTTCCACCATTCGGCGAAATATTGCAAGCTTGGCTCATAGTTAATGAGAAGCTCCGTCACTTTTCCTTTATTATATAAAATATTACGGATCGCTGCATACTGGTAGCTCGGATTCTCTTTTAAGTCAGGAGTTGCAAGGTCATCCATCGCTTGTTTTGCACCATTCATCATATCGTCTGTATTAATGCCGCTAACTGCGATTGGAAGTAGTCCAACGGCGGTAAGGACAGAGTATCTGCCGCCAACATCATCCGGAATGACGAAAGTTTCGTACCCAGCTTCGTCTGCTACACCTTTAAGCGCACCTTTTTCTTTATCTGTCGTTGCAAAGATACGGTTTTTCGCTTCTTCCATTCCATACTTTTCTTCTAAGTATTTCTTGAAAATCCGGAAGGCAACAGCAGGTTCCGTTGTTGTTCCACTCTTAGAGATTACGTTGATGGAAAAGTCTTTGTCTTTTAAGAGATCAAATAATTCTGCAGTATAGGTTGAGCTCAGATGGTGCCCAACAAAAATAATTTGAGGTACTTTTCTATCGTCTTTGGAAAGTAAGTTTTGGAAAGAATGATTCAACATCTCAAGAGCAGCACGCGCACCAAGATAGGAACCGCCAATTCCAATTACGAGTAAAATATCGGAATGCTCACGGATTTTCTCCGCTGCCTGTTTAATTCTTGCATATTCCTCTTTATCATAGTTCTCCGGTAAATCGACCCAACCGAGGAAGTCACTTCCTTGTCCTGTTTTCTCATGGACAAGTTCATGGGCCTTATCGACAAATGGTTGCATATGATGAAGTTCTTCTTCAGAGAAGAATGGTAGTGCTTTATCGTAGGTTAGTGTAACTTTTGTCATATGTATTCTCCTTTTTTATTCGGATTTATTAGTTTAACTTTACGGGATTTACTTTTAGAAATCAAGAAGGAGAGACCGTCATGGCGGATGTTCATTGTTTTGTCATAAAAAAATGTTCCTTTAAATATTACTTAAAGGAACATTTCCAGCAAGGGCGCTTTCGCCTTTGTTTATTATTTATTCTCTGATTGTTTTATCCATTCTTGAAGCTTGTCTCTTAATGTGTTAAATCCTGTAGTAGAATCATTTGATACTGTTTGATTGTTAGTAGAGGATTTTGCTTGAGTTTCTTTCGTTGGCGCTTCTTCTGTAGCCCGAATGGATAGAGATACTTTGTTTTCCGCTTCATTTACTTCAAGAATTTTCACTTTCACTTCATCGCCAATTTTAAGATGATCATTAATATCATTTACAAATCCATGTGTAATTTCTGATATATGAACCAACCCTTGTGTCTCTTCATCCAACTGGACAAAGGCACCATATGGCTGGATTCCTGTTACCTTACCATCCACAATTTTACCTTTTTCTAGACTTTTATTCATGCCGAACAACTCCTATTATTTAATTCAACTCTATTCTTTTCACACAATTATCCATTTTAACATAAAAATATTATTCTAGCAAAAATCATAGAGTGTCCGGGTTGTTCTGATAAAGTGAAACTCATTCAGTGGGGGATCCTTATCATCCCCACTGAATGTTAGTTGAACAGAATCAGGGATTTACGGACTGTTTATCCCCGCCTTGACATATTGGGTTTCCCTCATGTTTAGAGGAGGGGGTATTACAGACCGTTAATACGTGGTAAAAGTTTATGAATAAACCAATTCATCTCGTGACTTCAGTCGTGCGAAGTTCAATTGATTGATTCTAACTTTTGCTTAATGCTTTCATACACATCGTGCCAAAACTCGGTATTGTCGCGGAAGGATTTACCGATGAACGTATACATTTCTTTCGCTTTATCCTCATGATCTGGCGCGTCTTTTGGTGGTAGAGCAGCGCGGGATTCGTCGACAAAATTTTGAAGTTTTGCAGCCCGAGGCCCCCATTTCGCGACTTCTTCACCAGCTTCATTAATGAAAATAAAGATTGGAATGGATCGGGCTGTTCCATTCGTTAAATATTGATCCATTAATTCTAAATTATCATCACGGAGCAACATCCGTACTTCCAGATTCGCTTTTTCAGAGATTCGCAATAGGATTGGAACGTTCAGCATGGCATCTCCACACCAGTCCTCCGTTAATACGATTGCTCGTAATTTCATACTGGCAATTTTTTCAAAAAATGTCTCATCTTCAGGTAAATTGAAGTTATCATAAATATGGAGGAGACCATCCTTGTTTTGCTTCATGCTCTCGATATAATCATCTGCTTGCATTGCTTGTTCGAACCATTGATTTAAAGACATACAACCCAACTCCTTCATGTTTAGTCGCTTAAATTTTACCGGTGTTCATGCTTTAAGTAAACAAAATTGCCTTCTTTTGTTAAAATGGAATAATACACGACTCAACTTTCGCAGCTTGCTTTCATTCAGCGTAAGTGTTTTGTGCATTCATTTTATTGGCGTTCTAATTACCGTTCAGTTGCCCGGCGGACGGATGCGCATCCTAAGGCACGGCCGAAGCTTCGACGCACAGGACATTAATGTCAGACGTTGCCACATACGAGAGCGTTCTTAGTCTGCCTCGGAAGAAGTTCACTTCCTGCGGTGTCTTCGGACTCGTGCTTTTCCCGTAGGAGTCACCGTCCGCCGGGCAACTGAACTGGTCTAAAGGATTATTTTAAAAAGAAATTATTCCGTTATGATAAGGATTGTACTTCTGTAATATTAAACAGTAATCCAAATCACGCCTTTCCTCGGAGCAGTCCAGACACCTCGAGACTCCTGCAGGAGGAAAGGCATAGGTGAGACCCCGCAGGGCGCCAGCCCGAGGAGGCTCACCAGCCGCCTGCGGAAAGCGAGAGGTGTCTGGACTGCGGACTTCCAATAGAAAGTTGCGCTTACGCTGAATGAAAGTGTTGATTTTTAGGTGCGAGGGTTGAGCAAATGACGATTAGGAGGAATTAAATGACAATGTTCAATCAAGATTTTCTGATGGAATTATTAAATACCGCTTCCCCATCCAGTATGGAGATGGATATTCAACGGAAATGGATGGCATACGTTAAAGAATTTGCTGATGAAGTGCGTACAGATAACGCTGGTAACGTGATTGGAATCCTGAACCCGGAAGCCCCGTTTAAAGTATTGCTGGCAGGACATAGTGATGAAATCGCCCTTGTCATCAACCGTATTGATGAACAAGGATTTCTGCACTTTGATAAGGTGGGTGGGATTAATCCAAAGGCAGCAGTCGGAATGCGAGTCGATGTCTTAGGATACAATGGTAAAGTTACCGGTGTTATTGGAGTGAATGCCCAGCATCACGGTGGCTTAAAAGATGATTTCACTTTAGCGGATTTATTTATCGACTGTGGTTATAAAACAAAAGAAGAGGCGGAAAAAGTTGTTCAAATCGGCGACCTCTGTGTATATAAGACAGAACCGGAAATCTTGCAGGACCGGTATATTGCCGGAAGAGGACTTGATAACCGGACAGGATCTTTCATCGTTGCAGAAGTTTTGAAGCGCCTTGCGGATAAAAATCTTCAAGTCGGAGTATATGCGGTGAGCACAGTAAATGAAGAAACAAATATGGGTGGTGCCTATTTTGCTGCAGCAGGAATTGAACCGACAATGGCAATTGCTTGTGATGTGACTTTTGCAACAGACTATCCTGGCGTGAATAAGAATAAATATGGAGATATTAAGCTTGAAGGCGGCCCAGTACTTGCAAAAGGTGCACCGATTAATATTAAAATAAACCAGCTTCTCGAAAAAGCGGCAGCAGATTTACAGCTGAACGTACAATATGAGCTGACTCCAAGGCATACAGGAACAGATGCAGACCGAATGCGCTTGACTGGAAAAGGTGTCCCTGTTTCCCTTGTTTCCCTGCCATTACGTTACATGCATTCCCCGGTAGAAACGACAAGTATTAAAGATATAGAAGAAGAAATTACCTTGCTTGTAGAGATGATTTCAAACCTTTCAGGTGACGAGAGCTTAAACCCACTTGATTAAAGGTGAAATAGTTTAGTGGCGGATAGACCTACCAATTAAAAAAGGTATGAGGAGAGTCTCACTAAATTGGTTAAAAACAGTGATCAAATACAGGAGAAAAGGCCTTGTTTTCTTAAACTTAGAAAACAAAGGCCTTTTTCTTATGTATCGGTTAGGTCAAATCTATCATTTTTCTGTTCGCTAATCTTAGAAATTCTCTATTTGCAGTCCTTTTTCCATAAATTATAGAAAAAATAACATGAATTCTATTAAATCCTCCTATTTTCTATCGAAAGGCCCATGAAGAGAAAGAGGAAAATATAATGCATATCTATCAATTTTGAGGACCCGGTAAAATAGTGACATAATTCGACACTTTATTGTAGCTAATCCTACTATACTAGGATTAACACCTAGAATTTACCTGTCGCTAATTTCTGGGGAAATCGACAAATTTAAAAAAAGGGGAGGTTGATTTAATAAAACGTCGAAACTCCGGAAAGAAATTTTAAAAAGGGAGGAAAAATCTTTGAGAGTTAAGCGCAAAAGACGAACGAAAGCTTTCAGTATTGCAGCAATTGTAGTCATGATCGTATCACTCATCCTGCCGGGTGCCGGACTTGCGAAATCAAAAAGCGAAGTTAGCCATTCGTTGAATGATTCGCGTGAGCTTCAAGAACAGAAAGTGAATGAGCGTCTATTGGAGAGTTTCAAAGATGATGAGTTTGTTACTTTTCTAGTCAAGTTTACAGATAAGGCTGCAGTAGAAGATGTAGCGAAAAAGATGAGAGAAGATGCGGCAAAATCAAATCTATCACTGAGTCAAGCAGAACATATGCAACGATCAGCTGTAATTGCTGAATTAAAAGAAACTTCCTTTGCATCACAGCAGCACGTGACAGAGTATATTGAACAGGAAATTGAAAACGGAAATGCCAAGGATTTTGTTTCCTATCATATTGTGAACGGCATGGCAGTCACAGCTACGAAAGAGGTTGCCGAAAAAATCGCTACTTTTTCTGAAGTGGAAAAATTACTGCCAAATGAAGTTCGACAGTTGAACACAACGGTATCGGAAAGAGCGGAAAAAGAAGAAGCAGAACTTGCGAATGTCGAATGGAACATTGAACGGGTCGGTGCTCCAGCTGCTTGGGAAATGGGGATCGATGGAACAGGCATGGTTGTGGCGAGCATTGACTCTGGCGTTCAGTGGGACCACCCAGCATTGAAAGAAAAGTACCGCGGTTATGATGCAAGCACGGGTGATGCGGATCACACGTATAGCTGGTTTGACGCTACGGCCGGAGAGGATACTCCGTACGATGATGACGGACATGGTACACATGTAACCGGGACGATGGTCGGGTCTGAGCCGGATGGTTCGAACCAAGTTGGAGTCGCTCCTGGTGCGAAGTGGATTGCTGTTAAGGCATTTACGGCAGCGGGTGGAACGGATACAGATTTACTTGCTGCAGCTGAGTGGATTATGGCTCCAGGCGGAGATGTCTCGCAAGCTCCTGATGTAGTGAATAACTCTTGGAGTGGTGGTTCGGGAATGGATGAATGGTATCGGGATGTTGTCATTGCCTGGCGCGCAGCAAATATTTTTCCTGAATTCTCAGCTGGTAATGTAACATTAACGAACCCAGGTGGGCCAGGTTCGGTTGCTAACCCGGCAAACTACCCGGAATCTTTTGCGACAGGCGCAACGGATGTTAATGATGATTTAGCTAATTTCTCTTTACAAGGACCATCTCCTTATGACGAGATTAAGCCTGATGTTTCAGCGCCAGGGGTGAATATTCGCTCAAGTGTACCTGGCAGTGGGTATGAAGGTGGTTGGAATGGAACTTCGATGGCAGGACCAGCCGTTTCAGGAGCTGTAGCGTTAATAAAACAAGCAAATGCGAATTTGACAGTTGATGAAATCGAGGAAATTCTATCTACTACGGCAACACCATTAACGGACGATACATTCCCTGAGTCACCGAATAACGGATATGGCCACGGACTGCTGGATGCATATGAAGCAGTATCTTCCGTTGTTTCCGGACTAGGTGTCATTGATGGGGCTGTAAGTAAAGATGGAGAGGATACAGAAGCACCAACTTATAGTCATGATGCCCCTGAAGTGATATATGCGGGTATGGATCTTGATGTAACAATTACTGCAGAAGATAATATAAGTGTAACCTCTGTAGAACTTGTCTACGAAGATAACCGGATCGAAGCGAAGCGGGTATCTGGAGATCATTTGTCAGGTGAGTACACGGTAACTGTTCCAGGTGAGGATATTGAAGAGGGAACATTTGAGTATCACTTTGAAATCAATGATTTCGGATATAATTCGGTAACAACCGATTCCTACAGTGTAACGGTAGAACCAGGAATTACAGTAGGTTATTTTGAGGACTTTGAAAAGGCACCTAGCGGATGGACGGTATTCGGAGAAAATAGCAGTTGGGAACACGGAATCCCAACTTCCGGACCGGGTGAAGCCTTTTCCGGTGAAAATGTGTATGCAACAAATTTAAGCGGAACCTATAATAACTATGAAAATTCAACATTAGTCATGCCGCCGATTGATTTACCTGAAGGAGAAGCGTATTTACAATACAGCCAGTGGTACAATCTCGAGAATAACTGGGATTACGGGCATGTGTATATTTCTAGTGATATGGAAAACTGGGAACAGTTAGAGCGAATCACTAATGTTTCCGATGGCTGGATTGAGTCGGAAATTGATCTATCTGATTATAGCGGGGAAAGAGTTTATATCGGATTTAATCTGACTTCTGACATCAGCATTACCCGAGATGGTTGGTATATTGATGATGTTGGGCTTGCTGATACGTCAAGAAGTGAGTCAGCACAAGCACCGAACATCGGAATGAATTCTTCCGCTGGATTATTGTTAGGCCTTAATAGTATCGGAATGAAGAAGGCCCCAATTGATCCTGATAAACTAAAACCAGCATTTCCAGATGAAAAAGAATCGGTTAAAGAAGATGCAATTACACCTGCCGCTTTACCATTGGCAGCGACTGTCAGCGTGCTTGAAAGCGGAAGGTCAGTGAATACGAATCCTGCAGATGGGTCCTTCTCTATTACTCATGCTGCTGGTGACTTCACCGTAGTTGCAGAAAGTTATGGTTATCATCCTGCAGAAGAAAATGTAACAGTCGAGGCAGATGAATCTACAACAGTTAACTTTACTCTAGAAGAACAAGATGAATACACCGTTTCAGGTACGGTAACTGATGCAGTAACTGGTGAGGGAATTGCAGACGCTACACTTCTAATTGTAGAAGATGCGAATGTGGAAGCGGTTACGACAGATGAAAATGGTTCCTTTACGATCACTGCTTATGAAGGCGTATATACGCTAAAAGTACTAGCTCGTGGCTATCATGGAGCAGAAGTAGAAGCTGACTTTACTTCTGATGGTACGATTAATATTGAATTAGAACCTTTCTACACCGTTCCGGGCGGAGAGATTGGCTATGATGATGGAACAGCGGAAAATGCTCGTGCATTCTATGATGCTGGTAATGGCTGGGCAGTTCGTATGTCCCTTGATGAAGGACAAGAATCGGCAATTGTAACGGATGGGGTTTTCCAATTCCATGATGACGATTGGCCAGTTCCAGGAGGTACGGAATTTGCCGTTGAGGTATGGGATGCAAGTGGGCCGGATGGCACTCCAGGTGAGCGAATTGCCGGTCCAGTTGAAGCAGAGGCAATTCGGAGTCTGGATGAGTGGACGGTTGTTGACTTAAGTGAACATGCGATTCAAGTAAATGGTGATTTCTATATGGTCTATATTCAACGAGATGTGAATACAAATGCACCGGGTCTAGCAACAGATGAAAACGGGCCGAACGCAGAAAGAAGCTTCCAATATGTAGGCGGTGCATGGAATCAATCCCCGGCAGATGAAGGGAACTATATGATCCGTGCCAGAGTAAACTACGAGGTGGAAGAAGCGGTCATTACGTCTCCCGAAGATGGACTAATCACGAATGAAACAGAAGTTACTGTAGAAGGTACTGCTTCACCGACTACCTTCATTAAATTAGTAAATAATGGAGAAGAAGTAGATACAGTTGAAGTTGGAGATGACGGTAAATTTGCAATTCCTGCAACGCTTGCGGAAGGTGATAATGAGTTGGTTGCGGTCACCATACTGGATGATACAGAAATTATGGAATCCGAACCTGTAACAGTTGTCTTGGATACAGAAGCGCCAGCACTCACCATCGACAATCCTGAAGACGGCGAGAAAACAAATCGTGAAACTGTTACGGTAGAAGGAACAGTTGAGGATGCTAATCTTGATTATGTCGAGGTAAACGGACAGCGCGCTAAGATTGATGATGGGAATTACTCTCTGCGAATTATTCTTGATGAAGGGATAAATGACATTGAAGTTACAGCGGCCGACTTGGCGGGCAATTCAACGTCTGAAGCTGTATCGTTGGATGTCGACTTCACACCTCCTGCAATCGAGAATCTGACGCCTGAAGAAGATGTGTACTTGGGTGCAGGGGAAAGCGTGAAGTTCGAATTTGACAGTGAGCCTGGCTTAAAGTCCACATTTGTCGTCCATATGCCGCTCACGAATGTGAATTCCAACCCGACTGAATTACCGATGATGGAAACATCTGAAGGACATTATGTCGGCTACTGGACAGCAACAAGCAATGTTGTTGCAGAAGGAGCAGTTATCGAAGTAATCGCAGTCGATGATTATGGGAATGAAACAAGAGCTCAAACAGACGGGAAACTATTTATTAATACAGATGAATGATGGGGAAGGTGCGGCGATCTTGCCGCACCTTTTTCTTGGATAAGCTTAGGAATTTGCGGTTAACAAAATTTATTAGGCACTTCAGCAAAGCCTAAATATATTACTTCTTGAGTTAGCTTGCAACACGACGAGCAGCTATCAAACTTCACACTCCTCCAACCGATAAAGAAGAATTCCGATTGGCTTACCAGAGGCTTAGTCGCTCTAATACCCTTGTGTGAAAGTCAACACTTACTGTAAGAACACTTCCTTCTTTGCTTGAGCACGTCTCTTGCAATTTATTAAAAATGTAGTATACTTATTGTTAGTAATTGAATAATCGATTCTAATCTTCGGGGCAGGGTGCAATTCCCGACCGGCGGTGAGGGGTATACTTACTCTAAGTCCGCGAACCATAATTTCAATTCTTATGGTTGATCTGGTGTAATTCCAGGACCGACAGTTACAGTCTGGATGGGAGAAGATGTCGAGCCAAATCAAGGTGCTTTTTCGTGTACCTTCATTTACTCTTGTATTCCCAAACCCTAAAGCCCCATTTACGGCTTTAGGGTTTTTCTGTCTTAAAAGAAATTTTAAGACGCTGGAACAGAAGAGTTGTCAAAATGGCAAGGCGATCCTTCATCACGAGTTAGAATCGGTTAGCAAACGATGAAGGAGGAAGATGGAGATGCAAAAATCTGCAAAGCAATCTTCAAAGTTATTAAAACTTATTATTTTAGCACTGCTAGGATCAATCGCGCTTGTTTTATTTTTCTTGAATTTCCCGCTGCCGTTCCTACCACCATATTTAAAAATTGATTTTAGTGATGTACCGGCATTGATGGCTTCACTTATTTTTTCACCACTTGCTGGTGTAGCTGTCGTTCTCATTAAGAACGTGCTTTATTTCGCGGTGTCTGGATCAGGAGACCCGGTCGGTGTTCTAGCTAATTTTCTTGCAGGTGTAATGTTTGTCCTTCCAGTTTCACTTATTTATCATAAGTTCCATAAAGGTGTAAAATCGATCGTTTCCGGCTTAGTTACAGGAACAATCGTTATGGCAGTTGGAATGTCTGTATTAAATTATTATGTTATTCTGCCTGCTTATGCATGGTTTATGGGATGGGATATGAGTGAACAAATGGCGTGGGGCGCCGTTCTTGTTGGGGTGTTTCCATTTAACTTGCTGAAAGGAATTATTGTCGGAATGTTATTTGTTCCCGTGTTCATAAAAATGCGCAGCTGGATTGAACAGAAACAAACAAATTTAGCTGCATAATATACATTCAAAAAAGGTTCATCTCAAATAATTGAGGCTGAACCTTTTTTCATGTTTTGGAGAAATATAATAGAACCTGATTATCTGGCAAGGGCTGTACTTTTTAAAAAGAATAGTAGGCAAGGTCATTGGCGAATGATCCTGCCTACTATTCTTAGGTGTGTTTTTTTATTCTTCTTCTACAAGTGTTTTTGCAGTTGGGATAGCATCAAGTCTTTCCTCCGGTATTGGCTTTTGTGATACGACACTCATACCATACGTTTTATTATCAATCCGCTCCAGCGCATCATCAATCGCTTGTAACCGTTCCTTGTGAACGAGTTCCATTCCAGCATCACGCTCTTGTTCAAACTGTTCTGTACCCAGGTCAGCTGGATGATTGCCATAATCAGACAGCTCTTGGATCGAGTCGTTCGGTGATTTATTAGTAGATTGACTGGAAAGCTTTTCCGTTTCCGCTTTTAACTCGAGCAACCGCTTACGGAAATAAGCTAATTTATCATCCGAAAGATAGGTCTTCATCAAAATCGCTCCTTTTCATTCAGGCAACATTCAAGAAATTAAGCAGTGACAAGCACGCTTAGACAAATGCTGCAATGACGAGGGATATTCCAAGTAAGAAGCCGTAAATGGTGTTCGTTTTTCCAGTTGCAATCATTGCGGGCATCATTTCGAGTGGTTCGGTCTTACCACGGAAGTTTTTGATGACAGTTACGGCTTTCGGTACGCTAAGGAAAGTGATTAGTGTCCAGATAGGCAAGAGACGTGCAATAATTAAAGCTAATGTCCAGCCGTAAGCAATGCTAAATAGTACTGCAAGCACGGTAATTGCTTTTTTCCTGCCGATCAGTACAGCAATAGTTTTTCTTCCGCCAGCTTTATCCCCGTCACGATCCCGAATATTATTGGATAAATTGATGCTGCCGATAAAAATGGTAACTGGAATCGATATCCAAATTACTTCACTCGTAATTGTTAGAGTCTGGATGAAATACGTGATGCCGATAATGACTGTCCCCATTAGTACACCGGAAAACAACTCACCAAGTGGTGTATATGAAATTGGAATAGGTCCTCCAGTATATAGATAACCGATTGCCATACATATTAAACCGATAATAGCAATCCACCAACTTGACTCGATACAAATATAAACACCAAGAATAACAGCAATTCCATAGAATGTAATAGCAAGACTTCGAATTGTTTTCGGCTTTATCCCATCACGAACAATCGTGCCGCCGATCCCAACTGATTCCTCTGTATCTAGACCAAGTTTATAATCATAGTATTCATTAAACATATTTGTCGCAGCCTGAATTAATAAGGACGCTACGAGCATGGCGAGAAATAAGGTCCAGTTGATGGTTCCATCATGATAAGCAAGCATCGTACCGACGAATACAGGGATAAACGATGCTGTAAGTGTGTGCGGACGCATCAAGCGCCACCAGACGTCAAAGCCTGATTTCTCGTTCAATGCCTCTTTTATTGAATTTTTATTAACAGTATCCATAAATGTTCCCCCTCCACGCTATCCTATTAATCTTATGAAAATAAAGGACAAGTGTCAATTTCTTTTATTTTCCTCCATATCTCCTGCTATGTTCCATTTTCTTGGCTTAATTATCAAAAAACGGTCCTTTTCTTGAGAAAGTGATGAAAAGAGCATAAAATGGTTATAGGTGTTTTTTAGTGGTATTTATCGGAGGTATAGTTATGATCGATATTCAAATGAAAGAGCTTGAAGAAAAAATAGCAGCCGTAAAGAATTCCATCGGCCCAAATGAATCATCCAAGCTTTTCAGTTTGACGAAGAAAATAGAAAATAAAGACCCTCTCCTTATATTTGAGGGGGCGAAGCAGTTTGTTAAAGACCGCTTTTATTGGATGAATCCGAATCGCACCCTAGCAATAACTGGAGTTGGCAGTGTGCAAACGTTAATAGCTGAAGAGAATCGTTTTCAGGAAACAGAGGATTTATGGAAGCAAGCGTTAGAGCATACTTGGATTGATAATCCTTACTCGACGGTGCCGGCAACAGGGTTTGTCGCTTTCGGCGGGATGGATTTTGATCCACTTGAAGTAAAAACAGAGCTTTGGAAGAAATTTGAATTAAGCAAATTCTATATTCCAGAACTAATGCTGACAACTTATCATTCAGACAGTTATGTGACGGTGAATATACTCATCAATAAAGAAGAGACAATAGATGAAGCAGCAACAAGACTTCGTAAAAACACACAGAAGTTTATAACTGGTAAGACATTCGGCGTGCAGCATATTGAGATTAAAAGAAACCGAGTCATTGAACCAGAAAAATGGAAAGAAACCGTCAAAGAAGCAACAAAGGAAATGAAAGAAAAACGCGCAGAAAAAATAGTCCTTGCACGGGAAGTCCGTCTATCCTTTACGGAAGAAATTAATATCACGCAAGTTCTTGAAGAGCTGCATCATACACAGGCAAACAGTTATATCTTCGCATTCGAAAGTGGAGGGGACTGTTTTATTGGTGCGACTCCAGAGCGGATAGTCAAGGTAGAAAACAATAATTTACTTTCGACCTGTCTTGCGGGAACGGCTCCCCGCGGAAAGACGAAAGAAGAGGACGAGCAGATCGGTTATGAACTGCTGCATGACAAGAAGAATCGGGATGAGCATGAATTTGTCGTAAAAATGATTAAAGAAGCCGTACTAAAAACCTGTACAAACGTCAATATTCCGAACGAACCGGTACTTCATCCGTTAAAAAACCTACAGCATTTATATACATCGGTAACAGGAACGTTGAAAGACGAGTATTCCATTTTCGATTGTCTTAAAGATCTGCACCCGACACCTGCTCTTGGTGGTACGCCAACAGAAGATTCGTTAGCTTATATACGTGAACATGAACTGCTTGACCGGGGATGGTATGGTGCCCCGATCGGTTGGGTCGATAGCAATCAAAATGGAGAGTTTGCGGTAGCAATCCGTTCTGGACTGATCCAAGGGGATGAGGCATCCCTATTTGCTGGTTGCGGGGTTCTAGCTGATTCCGATCCGGAAATGGAATTTGAAGAGACCAGAATTAAAATGCTGCCGATGCTAAATGTGCTGGGAGGAAAACAGGAATGAATCATACGGAAATATTAACGAGGTATACTGCCAATTTTGTCGATGAAATGATTCAAAACGGAATTCAGCATGTTGTTATATCCCCTGGATCCCGGTCAACCCCGCTATCGCTGGCCTTTGCTGAGCATGAACACATCAAGGAATGGGTTGTCATCGATGAGCGATCCGCTGCATTTTTCGCGCTTGGACTTGCGAAACAGATGAAAGCAGCGGTAGCATTAGTTTGTACGTCAGGTACTGCTGCAGCGAATTATTATCCGGCAGTTGTCGAGGCGTATTACAGCCGTGTTCCGCTCGTTATTCTAACTGCAGATCGGCCCCATGAGTTAAGGGATGTCGGCGCCCCGCAAACGATTGATCAACTTCATTTATTCGGAAATTATGTTAAATGGTTCCAGGAAATGGCGATTCCTGAAGGGGATGACGGTATGCTCCGTTATGTTAGACAAAAAGCGGCGCGGGCAGTGTATATGGCTTGTGAAGGGAATCGAGGTCCTGTTCATTTGAACTTTCCATTACGTGAACCACTTACTCTTGACTTTTCTTTGGAAGGTATTTGGAAGTATAAAGGAATGGTTGAACATTCAGCTCGCATCCCGCTTGACGGAAAAAAACGATTGACGGAAGAACAGCTCGAAGCTTTCCTCAGCCAGTTGACAAATAAGAAAAAGGGGCTGATCGTCTGCGGACCACAAGCAGATGCTGATGAACAGTTCCCCGAGCAAGTTGTCGCCCTTGCTGAAAAGTGGCAGCTGCCAATACTAGCTGACCCGCTCTCTGGGCTGCGAAGTGGGCCACATCGTAAGGTAAATATAATTGAAACGTATGACGCACTACTAAAAAACAAGGCAATTCGTGACCGAATGAAGCCTGATTTTATTATCCGTTTTGGTGCTATGCCAGTTTCAAAAGCTTATTTATTTTTCATCAAAGAAAATGCAACGATTCCACAATTCGTTGTAGAAAATCATTCTGGCTATAGGGAACCGACGGGAAATGTAACGGAATTCATTTTTGCAGATCCAACTACACTTTGTGAAGAATTGCTTGCTGTTGATCAGCCAGCCTTTTCAGAGGAATGGTTGCATGATTGGAAAGCGATGAACAAAGTAGCGAGAAATCATTTTCTTTTTGGTATGGAAGAGAAAATTACAGAAGGTGAAGCCATTCGGGGACTGCGTGAAGTCATTCCTGAAGGTAGCACGCTTTATGTAGGAAACAGTATGGCCGTCCGGGATGTAGATACCTTTTTCTTAACGGATGATAAACCGATTTCGGTTCTTGCCAACCGCGGGGCAAATGGAATTGATGGAATGGTTTCAAGTGGAGTTGGAGCGGCGGCTGCTGGAAAACGAGTAACACTCGTCTTAGGGGATTTATCATTTTTCCATGATATGAATGGATTACACGCTGCTAAGCATTATGGGATTGATATCACGATATTGCTCATCAATAATAATGGTGGTGGAATCTTCTCATTCCTCCCCCAAGCAGAGGATCCGAAGCACTTTGAAGCATTATTCGGAACCCCGTTACATTTGGATTTCAGAAAAGCTGCTGAACTTTATGAGGCGAATTACTTTGCCCCAGAAACAGAGGAAGAATTGAAAGAAGACTTGCAAGTAAGTTATGAAAAAAAAGGTTTGTCAATTGTCGAAGTGAAAACGGATCGGGAAGAGAATGTAAAGTGGCACCATGAGAAATGGCAGGCAATTGCGGATGAAATTTTTTTTAAGAATAGGATGGTCTAATTGTATTTTTCAATGGAAGATATGAATTATTGGTACGAGATTCATGGGGAAGGGGTACCAGTTGTTCTTCTTCATGGCTTTACAGGCAGCACGTTGACATGGGATAAGGTTGTAACAGCTCGTCCGGATGGGATGCAATTGATTACAGTTGATTTACCGGGCCATGGCTGGACAAAAGGAACTTCAAGAATAACGATGGACTCCTGTATTGATGATTTACATGGATTATTTCAGCATCTTGAATTAGATACGTTTTTCCTTGTTGGCTATTCAATGGGTGGGCGAGCCGCATTAAGTTATACTGTGAAATACCCGGAAAGTGTACGGGGGCTTATCCTTGAGAGTGCTTCTCCAGGTCTAAAGGATACGAAAGCGAGAAAGAATCGAGAAGCAGGTGATGAGGAGCTCGCTAAGCTGTTGGAGGAAGAAGGGATCGAATCATTCGTTGATTACTGGGAGAATATCCCGTTATTTGCTACACAGAAGGAGTTGCCGGATGAAACACAGGCAGCAATCCGTGCTGAGAGAATGTCCCAATCGAAAAAAGGGCTTGCTGATTCTTTACGCGGAATGGGAACAGGAAGCCAACCATCCAATTGGGAAGCTTTAAAAGATGTAACAGTTCCGGTCAAGCTTCTTGCAGGTGAGCTGGATGAGAAGTTTGTGGCAATCAATCAACAAATGGCCGAGATGTTACCTTATGCAGAATTAGACATTTTTCCTAAATGCGGACATGCGTTACATATTGAGCAACCGGAGCATTTTCAGCAAGCTTTACTCGAATTTGCAAAATTGCATATATCATGAGAAAATTAATCAAGTAAGTTTTTGCAGATAAGAAAGCATAAATCCTTTCTTACTGCATAAGTGCAACTAAGGTAAGGCATTCGCCGAAAAAAGTTAGCAAATGCCAAGTTTTCTAATAGAATAGGGAGGAATAAGGGTTGACTGTACAATGGGTTGAAGCTAAAAAATATGAAGAAATCATTTATGAAAAATATAACGGTATCGCAAAAGTGACGATTAATCGTCCGGAGAAGCGAAATGCATTTACACCGCTTACTGTAAATGAAATGATCGATGCCTTTTCAGATGCGCGCGATGATTCCTCGATCGGCGTTATCGTTTTAACTGGTCAAGGGGAAAAAGCATTTTGCTCCGGTGGTGATCAATCAGTACGCGGTCACGGCGGGTATGTCGGGGGAGACGAAATCCCTCGTTTGAACGTGCTTGATTTACAACGTCTCATCCGTACGATACCGAAACCAGTAATCGCAATGGTAGCTGGTTATGCAATTGGTGGTGGACATGTATTGCATGTCGTTTGTGATTTAACAATTGCAGCAGATAATGCGATCTTTGGTCAAACTGGTCCGAAAGTTGGTAGCTTTGATGCGGGTTATGGAGCAGGTTATTTAGCGCGTCATATCGGTCATAAACGTGCACGTGAAATCTGGTTCCTTTGCCGTCAATACAATGCCCAAGAAGCGTTTGATATGGGACTTGTCAATACTGTCGTGCCTTATGAGAAGCTGGAAGAAGAAACAATTCAGTGGTGTGAAGAGATCCTGGAGAAATCACCAACAGCGATTCGTTTCTTGAAAGCATCATTTAATGCAGATACCGATGGACTAGCTGGATTGCAGCAATTAGGCGGAGATGCAACGTTACTTTATTACACAACAGATGAAGCAAAAGAAGGCCGCGATGCATTTAAAGAAAAAAGAAAACCAGACTTCAAAAAGTTCCCACGCTTCCCGTAAAACCAAAACCTTTGCTACCCCAGCAAAGGTTTTCTTTTTGAACCGGGACAAGGGGTCAGAGCACTTGTCCCGGTTTGAAGTGGGACAAGGGGTCAGAGCAGTTGTCTCGGTTTGAAGTGGGACAAGGGGTCAGAGTAACTGTCCCACTTCGACAAAGTAAAAAGCAATTATGTAATTAATGAAAGGAACAAATATAAATGGCTGAAATTATTCCACACTGGCTTTCGAAACAAGCAAATTTATCACCAGATAGCACTGCGCTTGAATTAGTAGACGGCGGTAAAATTACTTTTCTAGAATTACAGAACAGAAGTATGGAAATGGCAAGAAAACTAGCTGGACTTGGTGTTAAAAAAGGGTCTCATCTTGGAATTTTATCGGCTAACAATTTAGATATGGTCTATATGATTCATGCTATAAGTTACCTCGGAGCTGTCGGTGTGCTATTAAACACAAGACTGAGTGATGATGAATTAAATTATCAGCTGCAAGATGCTGAAGTAAGTATACTCATTACGGATGATAAGCACTCTTCCCGACAGCTTCAAGTGAATCAAGTCTATGCGTACGATGAAGTCAATGAGCAAAAAGAAATGCAAGTTACATTACAGTTAGAACTAAATTTAGAACAGCCATTTACAATTATTTACACCTCTGGTACAACCGGGTTTCCAAAAGGGGTCGTACACACGTATGGAAATCACTGGTGGAGCGCTATTTCCTCCGCATTAAACCTTGGACTGGAGAAAAATGATAAATGGTTAATTTCTTTGCCGTTATTTCATGTAAGCGGGCTATCCACTTTAATGAAAAGTGTGATTTATGGAATGCCGGTCTATCTGATGAAAAAGTTTGATGTTGATCTAGTTCACGAAGCGATTATGGATAAAAAAGTTACCATCGTTTCTGTTGTAACATTGATGGTTCAGCGTCTTATGGATAAACTGGGCTCGGAAAATTATCCACAAACATTGCGTTGTTTTCTACTTGGCGGCGGTCCCGCTCCAAAAGTATTATTGAAACAAGCACAAGATAAAAAGATACCGGTTTTCCAGAGTTATGGGATGACGGAAACGACTTCGCAAATAGCAACATTATCCGCTAAAGACGCATTATTAAAAATTGGTTCAGCCGGAAAACCGCTATTACCTGCTGAACTGAAGATTAATAATCCTGGTGAGGATGATGTTGGCGAAATTATTGTAAAAGGGCCCATGGTCACGAAAGGTTATTTTAAAAATGAAGCGGCCAATAAGCAGACGATTATAGATGGGTGGCTTCATACAGGGGACCTCGGTTATCTCGACGAAGCGGGCTATCTTTATGTTGTGGACCGCCGAACAGATCTCATTATTTCCGGTGGAGAAAATATTTATCCTTCTGAAATTGAAAATGCACTGATGAAAATACCAGAGATTAAAGAAGCAGGAGTTATCGGTGTCGCCGATGATACTTGGGGTGAAGTTCCCGTTGCTTATGTAGTGTTGTATGAATCTATATCGAAAACGGATATTTTAGCAAAACTAAGCAAACAATTGGCAAAGTACAAATTGCCGAAGAAAATCAAATTTATCGATGAAATGCCCAGAAATGCGTCAAATAAGTTAGTTAGAAAAAAATTAAAAGAACTTGAATAAAGTAACAATGCGAGCTTTCCACTACTATAGCGGAAGGCTTATTTTTTCGGTGGGACAATTTCTCTGACCTAGGCCACTGAAAAACCATAATTCCAAATTGTCAGACACCACTTAGATATCCTAAACTAAAGAATTTAGGTTGTTATTCCCCACTTATATATCTAAAAACAGCCAAAAATTGGGATCTGATTTTTTATTTTTCTTAAACGACACTTTTTCAGTGGCCTATCTCTGACCCTCTGTCCCGTCTCAGACTGGGACAACTGCACTGACCCTCTGTCCCGCCTCATATCGGGACAACTGTACTGCCCTTCTGTTCCGCCTCGTATCGGGACAACTACTCTGACCCCATGTCCCACTAAATTGGTTTAAATTTTTTATAAGGAAAATAGTTTAGAGGAGGGTTGTTGAAGATGAATGGGTTTTTTGGTTAGTATTTTCAGCGAGTTTTATGCATAGTTTAATGAAATTATAGCTACTCCAAGTGAGGCCCCAACAATTCGTTCGGCTTCTGTACATGCATTTTCTTTAAAAAGGTAAACTAATACAAAGGAGGGTGAATTCATGAAAGAGAAATATTACGTGAATATTGCAGATGGTGGTATTCACAAGAAGAGTGCAGAAGGAAGCGCGACATTCGGGATCTACGCGGATGATGGGGATCTTAGCAAGATAAGGGAGAAGATGGATAATATGGACGAGGCGAATTTGGCAAGTTATGTTCGGGCGCATATTCCATTTACCCCTCCGGATGAATCTCCAGAAAACGCACGGTATGATAAGAACTTGAAAGAACTGTATGCACTGCTTCATGAGCTTGGTGATGAGAATACGAAAGCACATATCGAATCCATCGATATTCTGAACGGACCGGGTAATGGTTTAGTTTAAAGGAGAAAGTGGGGGAGACCTCACTTTCTTTTTGTACATATGGTACAATGAAGCCAACCTAAGGAAATAAAAGACGTGAAATAATTAATACATCAAAGGTCGTGTTTTTGTTTGATTACATTTAGAGACTTTTATAATAATAAAGTACAATTATCCTTTCAGGATCATCCTTTTTCCAAAGAACCAAAACATGTCCTCGTCATCTGCAAACACCGAGAAAAGTGGCTGTTGACAAAGCATAAGGAACGGGGACTAGAATTTCCTGGTGGGAAAGTCGAACCTGGGGAATCTGCACACGATGCTGCCGTAAGAGAGGTACTGGAAGAAACTGGCGGGGTCGTTACTAACCTTCATTATATCGGGCAATATTTCGTAGATGGTAAAAAGGATTATGTCATTAAAAACCTTTATTTCGCCGAAGTGAAAGAATTAAAAGAGCAACCAACTTATTTTGAAACAGATGGTCCGGTATTGTTGTTGAAAATTCCAGAAAACGTAAATTTTAATTCATCCTACAGTTTTATCATGAAAGATCGGGTTGTTGAACATGCCATGGAATACATCGAGAAATATTTCCAATAAGACGAGGAGGCGCGGACATTGTCCGTGCCTTATCTCGTATGCTTTATCAGCCAAGCCTCGAGCTTTTCGACCCCTTTATACATCAATGCCGCTAGTATCGCGATTATAACAAGACTAGCCATCACGAGTGAAAAATCAAACACTTGGAAGCCATAAATAATTAAATATCCAAGTCCTTGTTTGGAAACAAGATATTCTCCGACAATAACTCCAACCCAGGATAAACCGACATTCACTTTCAATGTGGAAATCATAACAGGGAGTGAGGCGGGAAAAATTGCTTCTTTAAATATTTGTGATTGATTCGCTCCGAAACTGCGCAGTACCATCGTATAATTCCGGTCCACTTCCAAAAAAGCCCGGTAAACAACTAAAGTAGTAACAATTACTGAGATAATAAATCCCATCGCAATAATCGATAGATACCCTGGGCCGAGTGCGACGATAAGGATCGGTCCAAGCGCAACTTTTGGCATCGCATTGAAAATGACTAAATATGGATCCATAATATTTGCGAACCGGTTTGAATACCATAGGGAAGTTGCGATTAACACACCACCGATTGTACCGATGAGAAAGCCGAGTAATGTCTCAAATAATGTAACCGAAACATGGACGAACAGGCTTCCGTTTGCAATTCGTGTGAAGATCAGGTCGAAAATTTTTGAGGGAGAGCTAAATAATAATGGATCAATAATGTAAAGGCGACTACTAATTTCCCAACAGAGGAAAAAAAGAACAGCAATACTTATTTGCCAAGTTAGAACAATTTTCCTCTCTTTTTTAATCCCTTTTTGATACGCTCTATATAATTGTTCATCTTTTAGCTTCTTCATGTCGCTTCACCAGATTTTTGTTGCACTTCTTCTTTCTCTAACTCTTGCCAAATCGTATCGAACAGTGGTTGAAAAGCTTTGTGCTTCCGGGCGATAATTGGGGATTCTTCACGTAATTCCATTGGTACCTCATAAACTTTTACAATTTTACCGGGATTCGCCTCCATAATAATGATCCGGTCACTCATCGCAATCGCTTCTCCAATATCATGGGTTACGAGAATGGTTGTTTTCTTATATTGATTAAGAATTGTTGCAACAAGGTCTTCCAGTTTCAATTTTGTCTGAAAATCGAGAGAAGAAAATGGTTCATCCAGGAGGAAAATTTCCGGGTTATTCATAAGTGTCCGAACAAGGGCGGCACGCTGTCTCATTCCACCAGACAATTCGGTCGGATATTGGTGCTTTGCATTCGATAAACCGACTTCCTGAAGCAAAACATTAGCCCGATTTACTGCTTCTTCGTCTTGGCGTTTCTGGATCTTTGGCCCAAGTAAAACATTATCTTGGACCGTTTTCCAAGGGAATAAATAATCTTGCTGCAGCATATAACCAATTTCTTCCTTACTTTGTTCGATTGGCTCGCCTTTAATGAAAATACTTCCCGAAGTGTGCTCAAGTAACCGTGCGATTATGGAGAGAATCGTTGACTTACCGCAGCCGCTTGGCCCTAGGACCGATACGAATTCCCCGCGTTCCATCGTAAAGCTAATGTCTTCGAGTGCTTTCGTATAGCCTGTTTTTGAAAAATAATGATGGCTGACCCCGGCAAGCTTTAAAATCGCCATAAATATCCCTCCTATTCATTCATCACTTCTTCGGCAATGTTCGTGTTAACCAAGTCTTCATGGGGGGCATCAATGGGGAGTTCACCAGCTTCATCCATGATCGCTTTCAAATTTTCCCATTCTTCTTCATCTAAATAAGGATCTGTTGCGAAAGAGTCTTGATTTTTATATCGTTCAATAGAAGAAGCTAGTATATCTAGATCGGTATCTTCAAAGTAGGGGGCAATCACTTCCGCAATCGTCTCAGGGCTATTTTCCTCCACCCATTGCTGAGCCTTGTAAATGGCTCGTGTAAACTTTTTCACCGTTTCTTCATTCTTTTTCAAATAGCTTTCTTGTGTCATAAAAACGGTATAAGGAACTTTTCCGGATTCTTCGCCAAAGGATGCGATAAGATGTCCTTGCCCTTCTTGTTCAAAAACACTTGCAGTCGGCTCGAATAATTGCACGAATTCATAATTCCCTGACTGAAAAGCGCTAGGGATATTTGCAAAATCAACGCTTTGGTCTAAGAGAAGGTCATTATGCGGATCAATGTTATGTTTTTTCAGCACGAATTCTCCAACCATTTGTGGCATACCGCCAACACGCTGGCCAAGAAATTCTTTCCCTTTCATATCTTCCCAGGTGAAATCCGGATAAGCTTCTTTTGCCACGAGAAATGTACCGTCTGTTTGCGTGAGCTGAGCGAAGTTTACTGCATAGTCACGGGAATCTTGAGCATAGACGTAGATTGATGTTTCAGACCCTACTAGGGCAATATCTGCTCCTCCGGATAGGAGTGCAGTCATTGTTGTATCCCCGCCCCAAGTCGTTTGAAATTCAACATCCAAGCCTTCTTCTTCAAAAAAACCTTGTTCCAGTGCTACATATTGTGGGGCATAAAATAGGGAGCGCGTAACTTCAGCGAGATTAATCTTCACTGTTTCTGATTGACAGGCAGTAATAAATAACAGGAAGCCGAGCAAAAGTAAACCTTTCGTTATTTTTCTCATAATTTCCGCCCCTTTCGCATCATAGTGGATAGTCAACTACAGTTTATGCCTGGGCGGTGGAATTGTGCAGAAGACAGGGGGGAATGAGAAAAACAAAGACGAAAGTACCATTACAGTAAGTTTGCGGACGCCTGGTTGCGATTACTCGTTCTACCGAAATGCGTTTGTAATAACACATCCAGTAGTCGCAGCAACGCACAAGAGCTTGCTGGGGGGGCAGAGCGAACGTGGCTAACCCTCGATACAAGTTATCATAATAAAGTGAAACTCATTCAGTGGGGTATCCTTCCCTCCCTACTGAATGTTAGTTGAACAGAATCAGGTATTTACGGACTGTTTACCCCCTTCACATATTGGGTTTCCCTCTTGTTTAGGGGTGAGGGTATTACAGAGCGTTAATACGTGATAAAGTGAAACTCATTCAGTGGGGTATCCTTCCCTCCTCACTGAATGTTAGTTGAACAGAATCAGGTATTTACGGACTGTTTACCCCCTTCACATATTGGGTTTCCCTCTTGTTTAGGGGTGGGGGTATTACAGAGCGTTAATACGTGATAAAGTGAAACTCATTCAGTGGGGTATCCTTACCTCCCCACTGAATGTTAGTTGAACAGAATCAGGTATTTACGGACTGTTTACCCCCTTCACATATTGGGTTTCCCTCATGTTTAGAGGAGGGGGTATTACAGACCGTTAATACGTGATAAAAAAACTTCCGATTTTAATAAAAAATCGGAAGTTCCAGCGAAGTCGCTGTTAATAAAATTTATAATTATCCTTTTGGGATGAGGATACATTGTTACCCTTTATACACGGGACCTGCTGCTTTAGTAGCATCACTCACGTTCTCAAACTTCGCAAAGTTCTCGTGGAATTTCTTAGCGAGTGCTTTCGCTTCCTGTTCGTAGGCCGCTTTATCTTCCCATGTATTCTTCGGGATGAGTACTTCATCAGGCACACCTGCTACGTGAACAGGAACCTGCAAGCCGAATATATCATCGGTTATTGTTTCGATATGATTCAATTCACCTTCTAGCGCGGCATGGATCATCGCGCGTGTATAGGATAATTTCATTCGGTTTCCAACACCGTAAGACCCACCAGTCCAACCCGTGTTTACGAGGAATACATTAGAATTATACTGATCGATTTTTTGTCCAAGCATATCCGCATACTTCGCTGGTGCGAGCGGTAAGAATGGGGATCCAAAGCAAGCAGAGAAGGTCGCTTCCGGCTCCGTCACGCCGCGCTCTGTCCCAGCAAGCTTACTAGTATAGCCGCTTAGAAAATGGTACATAGCCTGTTCTTTCGTAAGCTTGCTGATCGGTGGCAATGTTCCAGACGCGTCGGCCGTTAAGAAAATAATCGTATTCGGATGACCAGCAACACTTGGAGTGACGATGTTATCGATATTATCTACCGGATAAGCTGCCCGGGTATTTTCCGTCAAGCTCGTATCGTCATAATTTGGTTCACTTGTCACATCATCAATCGTAACGTTCTCAAGTACAGAACCAAAGCGGATCGCGTTGAAAATTTGTGGCTCTTTCTCTGCAGAAAGATTAACACATTTAGCATAACAGCCGCCTTCAATATTAAATACACCATTCGGACTCCAGCCATGTTCATCATCACCAATCAACCGGCGGTATGGATCAGCAGAAAGAGTCGTTTTTCCGGTTCCGGATAGGCCGAAAAATAATGCCACGTCACCCTCTTGACCAACGTTCGCTGAGCAGTGCATCGATAGAACATCCTGCTGTGGCAGCAGATAGTTCATTACAGAGAAAATCGACTTTTTAATTTCCCCTGCATATTCCGTTCCCCCGATTAATACGACACGCTTCTTGAAGGAAATGATGATGAATGTCTCTGAATTCGTCCCATCTTCTGCAGGGTCTGCTTTAAAATGCGGTGCTGAAATAACCGTAAATTCTGCTTGATGTGTTTTAAGTTCTTCTTCTGTAGGTGTTATAAATAGTTGACGGGCAAAAAGATTATGCCAGGCAAATTCGTTAATTACTTGGATCGGTAAACGATATTTTTCATCCGCTCCAGCAAAGCCTTGGAACTGATAAACTTCGTCCTTTTCCATTAAGTAATTTACTACCTTTTCGTGTAACTTATCAAAGGAAGCTTCATCGATCGGTTGATTCACTGGACCCCATTCAACCGTATCTTCCGTAATCTCGTCTTTAACAATAAATTTGTCTTTCGGTGAACGACCTGTATATTTACCTGTAGTTGCAGTTACTGCTCCTGTTGAAGTTAGAACGCCTTCATTTCGATCTAACACGCGTTCCACCAGACGAGCTACTGAATAGTTTCGATTCAAATTCTCGTGTTCTAATAGTTGGTTTGTCAATGATTTCTCCACCATTTTCATTCTTATTCTCCTGCCTTTTAAAAGGTTTTGTTGAAGGAAGACTGCAAACTTCCTCCTTATCGCTTATCTTAAATCTGACATTAGTATAACACATTAAATGGAATAGTCCATACTAATTGAAAAATTTTTTGAGAACTGTCGGTAACCTATTTTAGTTCGTTATCATTTTTGTTGGAAAACGATTTCAATATGTTGTTCTATATTTGATTGTAACAAAGAACAGACAGTATGAAAATAAAACTGGTAAAAAATAATGAAATATGATACGCTATTTTTCAGTAATCGATTATTAAGTAACGAATCCCTTTTAAATAAGGTTATAATAATTTCAATTCTTATTCAGAGCTGGTGGAGGGACAGACCCGGTGAAGCCCAGCAACCTCACGATTTGTGAAAGGTGCTAATCTGTTGCAAGGAATTTTCCTTGAACAATAAGAGTGAAAGGCTAATTAATCCTTTCCTCATACTTGCGGGAAAGGATTTTTATTTTCATGCTTTGAATAATGGAACGAATGGAGATTGGGTTCCGTTACATATTACAAAGGAGAGAACAAGCCAAATGGCTGCAAATGCAAATCGTCGTTTATTTACTTCAGAATCAGTAACAGAGGGACATCCTGATAAAATGTCGGATCAAATATCTGATGCGATACTGGATGATATTTTAAAAGAAGATCCAGATGCACGTGTGGCATGCGAGACAGTCGTTACAACGGGAATGGTGCTCGTAGCAGGTGAAATCACAACTACAACTTATGTAGATATACCGCAAATTGTCCGCCAGACGGTGAAAGACATTGGTTACACCCGAGCAAAGTATGGCTTTGATTATGAAACTTGTGCCGTCATGACTGCAATTGATGAGCAATCACCTGATATTGCCGGTGGGGTCGATAAGGCACTTGAAGCAAGAGAAGGGAAGATGGAAGAAGAAATAGAAGCAATCGGAGCAGGTGACCAAGGATTAGTGTTCGGTTATGCGACGAAAGAGACGGAAGAATATATGCCACTTCCAATTAGTCTTTCCCATAAGCTTGCAAGACGTCTTTCCGATGTAAGAAAAAACCGGGTATTGGATTATTTACGTCCAGATGGGAAGACACAAGTTACCGTCGAATATGATGAAAAGAATCAACCAGTTCGTGTGGATACAATCGTTGTTTCTACTCAGCATCATGAAGACATTCCGAATGAACAGATTATTTCTGACATTCGAGAGTATGTTATAAAACCGGTTATACCAGAAGCGCTTTTAGATGAAGATACAAAATACTTCATCAATCCATCTGGCCGCTTCGTGCTTGGCGGTCCGCAAGGTGATGTCGGCTTAACGGGCCGGAAGATCATCGTGGATACGTACGGAGGCTACGCACGTCACGGCGGAGGTGCTTTCAGTGGGAAGGATCCGACAAAGGTGGACCGTTCCGGAGCTTATGCAGCTCGATATGTAGCGAAAAACATCGTGGCGGCAGGGCTTGCTGCAAAATGTGAAGTACAGCTTGCTTATGCGATCGGTGTTGCAGAGCCTGTATCCATCACAATCGACACATTTGGAACGAGCGAGTATCAGGAAGAAGTATTAGTGGGAGCGGTGCGTAAGCTATTTGACCTTCGACCTGCAGGGCTGATCGAGATGCTTGATTTACGGAAGCCGATTTATAAAAATACAGCGGCTTATGGACATTTCGGCAGAACCGACATTATTTTCCCGTGGGAAAAACTTGATAAAGTTGAAGAACTGCAAAAGATAGTTTGTGAAAAGTAAAAAGCGCGAAGGTGGAAACGTCATTATGGTATAGTTTCGCGGCTGCCGGGGACATGAGGTTACTCGTCCCACCGAAGACCGATTGTACTAGCGTATCCAGTAGTCAAAGTAGCGTAGTAATCGTGCCTCACAGGATAGTTCGGTGTTGCTCATACGTTTTAATAGTTTTATCACGCATTAACGGTCTGTAATATCCCTGCCTTAAATAGGAGGGAAGTCCGACATGTGAAGGTGGGGAATAAACAGTCCGTAAATCCCTGATTCTGTTCAACTAACATTCAGTGGGGAGGGAATTCCCCACTGAATGAAGTTTCACTTTATATGAAGTGCAATAAGAGCTATTCCGTTGAGTCGGGATAGCTCTTATTGTATAAAGGAAAATTTATTTTTTCCCCAAATCTGTATGTATTTTATAATATTGACCTTTCTCCACGTAGGATTTTCTTACCCGTTCCATTTCTTGGTAATCAGCCGCTGTTAGGTCTCTTGCGTATTTTGCAGGGTTTCCCATATATAAGGTGTTTGGTGGAATTTTTTTCCCCGGTGGCACGAGGCTTCCTGCTGCTACAAATGCATTTTCTCCGATTTCCGCCCCATCTAGGATGATTGCTCCCATACCAATAAGGGCGTTCTTTCTAATAATGGCTGAATGTAGGGTGACTTGATGGCCGACCGTAACGTCATCTTCAATAATAAGTGGATTATCAGGGCTTTGGTGCAGAACGGTCAAGTCTTGGATGCTGACTCGTTTACCAATTCTTGTTGGTGCGATATCACCGCGGATTACAACGTGGAACCAAATGCTCGAATCCTCATCGATTGTGACATCTCCATTTATAACAGCGTTTTTTGCTAGGAAAACTGAATCATGAATTTTTGGATAAACCCCCTGATAATGATCAATCATATGAACACTCCTATTCCCTTGTATTTTTTAAGCTCAATGTTGATAATAATGATAGTATAACAAATCTATGTAAAAATGATGAAATGATGGAGGCGCAAGGAATGCAAGTACCGAATACAGCAACTGGGTTACTATATGAAGTCTACAACACTTTATTTCCTATTGTTGAGGAAGAGATGAAAGGGTGGGAAGAGAAAGCAGCAGCTATTCCAGATAAGGAACTGCAACTACAAGCCCTAGCCAGTATCGATTCAAAAAAATTCCATTGTCAGGGTGGTGCTGTGTTCGCATTGCTTGCTGGAATGAAGTATGAAAAAGCGATTCGTTTTATCGTTGCATATCAGACGATCAGCGATTACTTAGATAATCTCTGTGATCGCAGTACATCACTTGATCCGAAAGATTTTCGTATGCTCCATGAGGCGATGAAGGATGCGCTCCGTCCTGAAGCAGCTTTGCAAGATTATTATGCTTATCGGTCGGAGAAAGCTGATGGGGGTTATCTTGAGAAATTAGTGCTTACGTGTCAAGCTGCATTGAAAGACATCGACGACTATGAACAAATCCAGGAATATTGTTTAGAACTATGGACGCTGTATGCGGACCTTCAAGTACATAAACACGTCAAAGTGGAAGAGCGTATCCCGCGGCTGACAACTTGGTATAAGGAAAAGAAAGATAAAGCGCTTGGATTAAGCTGGTATGAATTTGCAGCAGCGTCTGGATCAACGCTTGGCATTTTTTGTCTTGTGTCTTATGCAATGGGCGGGAAAATGACTGCATCGCTTCCGCAACATATAATGTACAGTTATTTTCCATCTGTGCAAGGCTTGCATATTTTACTTGATTATTATATTGATCAAAAAGAAGACGAAATGGAAGGAGATTTAAATTTTTGTAATTACTACCGGGATGATGTGGAGCTTCTCGAACGGTTACAATATTTTATACACTTAGCAGAAGACCGTACGCGGGACCTACCTGATTCGACTTTCCATCAGTTCATCCCTAAAGGTCTTGTTGCATTATATTTAAGTGATGAAAAGGTTGAATCGTTACGGGAAGGGAAACAAGTTAGGAAAAGATTGTTAAAAACAGCGGGAATGTCGGGAGCATTTCTTCATTACAATATTCGTTTGTATAATAAAGTGAAACTTCATTCCGTGGGGAATTCCTTTCCCCCCACGGAATGTTAGTTGAACCGAATCAGGGATTTACGGACTGTTTATGCCCCCTTCACATATTGGGTTTCCCTCATGTATAGAGGAGGGGATATTACAGAACGTTAATACGTGATTAACTTACGAGTTAAGGGAGATTGAATTTATGTATGAATTAAAAACGAAAGAAAATGATCGGGATGTCGTGGAGTTTATCGAATCGGTAGACCATCCGAAACGGCGGGAAGATGCTTATAAATTGTTGGATATTTTCTCGAGTGTAACTGGAAGAAAAGCGAAAATGTGGGGACCAAGTATTATCGGTTATGGTTCTTACCATTATAAATATGCTTCTGGCCATGAAGGCGATGCACCGATAGTAGGTTTTTCCCCTAGAAAAGCTCGACATAGCATTTATGTCATGATGGATGAGGGGAAGCGCGAAAAATTACTCGAGAACTTCGGGAAATATAAAGCCGGCAAAGCTTGTGTCTATGTTAATAAGCTTGAAGATATTGATCGAGCTATTCTGGAAGAAATGATAAAAGAAACAGTTGCCTTTGTAACGGAGCACTATGAAATCACTGATTTTTAAAAAGAAACAGGTCAGTCGGAGAATAAATCTAACTGACCTGTTTCCTGTCCATTCACTTCTTTTCAATAGCGAGCACGAATGGCGGATTATTGATTTGATTAATGAAATCATATTTAAGGACATGGTACTTTTTCTGATCGAGTTCCGTAACATATTCAAGAAGTGCTGTTTTTTCTTCCTTCCCGCCTTCATGACCATGATAAACAACAAGGATAATGAGTCCTTTTTTCTTTAACCTAGCTAATAACTTTTCTACAGCAGGAATTGTCGAGTTGCTTGTCGTGATAATTTGTTTATCACTCTTTGGTAAATAGCCCAAATTAAAAATCGCCGCACTAATTTCCTCACGATCTTCTAGATAATTATCGACAAGGGCATGGCTATCTTGAATAAGCGTGACATTCGTATATTCGGCTGCTTCAATCCTTTCTCGAGTTGAAGCAATCGCTTGTTCCTGAATGTCGAATGCCAGTACTTTTCCTTGTGCACCAGTAAGTCCAGCTAAGACAAGTGTATCATTACCATTTCCGCAGGTTGCGTCAATGGCGAGGTCTCCTGGGGAAATGGTTTCTTCTAGTAAATGGTGGGCGAATTGCAAGACATTTTTTAACATGATTCATACATCCTTTCTAGCATAAGAATAGAACATTTGGCTTATCTTGACAATAATCTTAGGATTCTTTATAATTCGATGTAATCATTACATTAAAAAAACGTCGCATAGGATTAGTAATAAATGCGATTCATGGATAGAGAGGCAGCGGGTGGTGGAAGCTGCTCATGATGTATTTATGAACTCACCTATAAGTTGCAGAGGTGAAATGAGTAACTTCTGCCGTAAATCTGCGTTAAAGATGGAAAGTGAGCATAATTGCTAATTTGGGTGGTACCGCGGGAATATAAGCCTCTCGTCCCTATCTTTGGGATGAGTGGCTTTTTTTGGCAGATAAGAAAGGATAAATCCTTTCTTACTGCATAAGTGCAACTAAGGTTGTCACTGAAAGGCTCGGTGACAATCAAGTTTTCTAATATAAAATAATCAGCACCATGTTGCATGAAGGAGGTCACAGCATGAGTTATCATCATGCAGAGATTGAAAAGAAATGGCAGGAATATTGGGATAAACATAAAACGTTTAAAGCGGATACGTATTCCGATAAAGAAAAATTCTATGCATTAGATATGTTTCCTTATCCGTCTGGTTCAGGGCTTCATGTCGGTCATCCAGAGGGGTATACGGCAACGGATATTATTTCGCGGATGAAAAGGATGCAAGGATACGAGGTGCTTCACCCAATGGGGTGGGACGCATTTGGTTTACCAGCTGAGCAATATGCCTTGGACACTGGAAATAGCCCGGCGGAATTTACAGAACAAAATATTGCTACATTTAAACGTCAAATTAAAGAACTAGGTTTCTCTTATGATTGGGATAGAGAAATTAATACGACGGATCCGAACTATTATAAGTGGACCCAGTGGATTTTTACAAAGTTGTATGAAAAAGGGCTTGCGTATATTGATGAAGTGCCAGTGAACTGGTGTCCAGCACTCGGAACGGTTCTCGCTAACGAAGAAGTTATTGACGGGAAAAGTGAACGTGGTGGTCATCCGGTTATTCGTAAACCGATGAAGCAGTGGATGCTTCGTATTACTGCTTATGCGGATCGTTTGCTTGAAGATCTGGAAGAGTTGGATTGGCCAGAGAGTTTAAAAGAAATGCAACGAAATTGGATCGGTCGTTCGGAGGGAGCGGAAGTAACCTTCACGATTGATGGGCATGATAAAGATTTCACCGTTTTTACAACCCGTCCGGATACACTGTTCGGCGCAACGTATACAGTACTTGCTCCAGAACACCCTTTCGTTAAAGAGATTACAACCGCAGAACAAAAGGACGCAGTTGAAGGATATCTTCATGAGGTGGAGACGAAATCCGAACTGGAAAGAACCGATTTGGCGAAAGATAAAACCGGAGTATTCACGGGAGCCTATGCCATTAACCCTGCTAACAATAAAAAAGTACCGATCTGGGTAGCGGACTATGTATTGATGTCTTACGGTACTGGGGCGATTATGGCGGTTCCTGGGCATGATGAACGGGACTATGAATTTGCGACAGAATTCGATCTTCCCATCATTGAAGTCGTAAGTGGTGGAGATATGACGAAAGAGGCGTATGCTGGCGATGGCCCCCATATCAATTCTGGATTTTTAAATGGACTGCATACCGAAGAAGCAATTACGAAGATGATCGACTGGCTCACTCGAAATGGTAAGGGTGAGAAGAAAATCACTTACCGTCTTCGCGATTGGCTCTTTGCAAGGCAGCGTTACTGGGGTGAACCAATTCCAATTATCCATTGGGAAGATGGTTCAATGACGGCTGTTCCTGAGGAAGAACTTCCATTGGAATTACCTGTTATTAAGGAAATCAAACCATCTGGTACAGGTGAGTCTCCATTAGCGAATGCGGAAGATTGGGTGAATGTTGTTGATCCAGAAACCGGAATGAAAGGTCGTCGTGAAACGAATACGATGCCCCAATGGGCAGGAAGCAGCTGGTATTTCTTACGGTATATCGATCCGGATAACACAGAAGCGTTAGCAGATCCGGAGGCACTTAAAGAATGGTTGCCGGTTGATTTATATATTGGAGGAGCGGAGCACGCGGTATTACACTTGCTCTATGCGAGATTCTGGCATAAGTTTTTATACGATATTGGTGTCGTACCTACGAAAGAGCCGTTCCAAAAGCTATATAATCAAGGGATGATTCTTGGAGAAGGTAATGAGAAGATGAGTAAATCGAAAGGGAATGTCGTAAACCCTGATGATATCGTTCACTCACATGGTGCTGATACGCTAAGACTATATGAAATGTTTATGGGGCCACTAGATGCTTCTGTTGCCTGGTCTACTACTGGACTTGACGGCGCACGACGTTTCTTGGACCGAGTGTGGCGCATGTTCATCAATGAGGATGGAAGTTTGACAGATAAAGTTACGGAAGGGTCAAATGAGAAATTAGATAAGGTTTATCATGAAACGGTTAAAAAAGTTACCATAGATTATGATAATCTGCATTTTAATACGGCGATTTCTCAATTAATGGTATTTACGAATGAGGCTTATAAAGTCGACCAGATACCAAAAGAGTATGCGGAAGGCTTTGTTAAATTACTTTATCCGATTGCACCTCATATGGGAGAAGAACTCTGGGATAGATTAGGTAACCCTGGTACGATAACGTATGAAGCATGGCCGGCATTTGATGAGAGTAAGCTTGTAGAAGATGAAATTGAAATCGTCCTGCAGGTAATGGGTAAAGTCCGTTCGAAGGCAAATGTATCAAGAGACGCTTCAAAAGAAGAACTTGAGCAATTAGCATTAGCAGATGAAAAGATCCAAGAATGGACCCGTGGGAAGACAGTTCGGAAAGTAATTGTTGTCCCTGGTAAACTAGTTAATATTGTTGCTAATTAATAGAAGGAAAAAGCTTTCTCTTCCTACTTGAAAAGGAGAGAAAGCTTTTTTGTTATTTAATGATTACTTCACCTTGCCAGTCGAGCATACCACCTATCATGTTTGAAACATTGAAACCTTGTTCTTTCATATATAATGCGGCGTTCATACTTCTTCCACCCGAACGGCATACTAAGATATATTCTTTTGACCGATCAAGTGAATCTGTTGCTTTTGGTATTTGTTTCAAAGGGATATGGAGTGCCCCTTCAATTATTCCGTTTGCAATTTCCTCATCTTCTCTTACATCGATAAGGACGACGTCTTGTTCTTTTATTAGCATTTCTTCTACTTCAGTTGTGCTTATTTCTTTAATTTGATCCATCAAAATTATCCTTCCTATTAACGATTTCTATTTCACGCTATATTTTACTTTGTTCATGCATAGCTTGCAATCAAGATACACAAGCTAGCAAATGACAATATACGAAAAGAGGAATCCGTATGCGATTATTTATTTATCTTTTTATCGTGCCGATTATGATTTTTCAAACCATTGAAGTAGCGGCAAATGAAGTTGAACCAGTTCTCATCTCGACATATGAAGAGGATGTAACTGGAGATGGTAAGCTTGAAACAATTAAGCTGTATGGCGTTCATTTTAGTCCGGATTCCGTATATTACAAAGATATTTTTGCGATTATCACATCGGAGTCCGAAGAATGGCGAATTGATTATCAAGGTGGATATGACCCAACTATTCAGTTTATCGACTTGAATCACGATAATGTTCCAGATATCTTCTATCAAAGTCCTACAGGAGGAAGCGGTGGGTTGTACACATCAAAACTTGACACACTTGCTCGTAGTGAATTGGAATCAATCCCTTTACCGGAGCAAGACTATATAAAAGGATATTTTGAAGACGGATTTCAGGCTGTAATTGAACTCGCTTTGAATGCAGAACCTATTCTAGTAGATGTAGCGGATCGGAAAGATGATTACATTAGACTGGGAATATTTGATGAAGAAGGCAAACTTCTTCAAGAAACACCCCTTATGATTGATCCGATTGCCTTTTTTGAACCTGTCGAAATTAGTGACCGCAATGGTTATGGACTGAAAAGTTTTAAGCAGATAAGCGGGGCTTATCACGCTGATCAGTTAGGTGTAGTTGAGACACTTTGGTACTACGAAGACGGCAAGTGGATAGCATTACAGGTCGATTGGAAAGGGGCTGGAGAATACGACGCGGCTAAATTCTATTAAAAAACATGTATTATCATGTAAGAAAAGTGTTTTTGTTGTTGACAATCATAATAGGCTATGCTAAGATGTAAGTCCAAGGTTAATTCCTTGTAAACAACATTTAATAAATGAAATTAATTGTTGACACGGAGTTATCTTGTGTGTTATATTTGTGAAGTCGCCTTTTTGAGGCGAGCGAATTTGCTCTTTGAAAACTGAACAAAACAACCAGTATGAAAAAGAGGTAAGAAGTTAAACGTTGGATTTATCTAACGAGTGCTTTTTATCCCTTGAATCAATTTTTGAAGCTAAGAATAGATGACGGTGTCATCTATTACAAACACTTTTATGGAGAGTTTGATCTTGGCTCAGGACGAACGCTGGCGGCGTGCCTAATACATGCAA
>NZ_WOWT01000071.1:0-1687 GCF_009746545.1 Oceanobacillus sp. AG | reverse complement strand
GTATGTGTAAAATAGTTCTCGGTGGGATTTCTGCAAAATCCTAGTCAAAAAAGAAGAGGCACTCTATCATAAATGTATGCATACCAAAGCAAATACATCATAGAAAGAGGCCTCTTCATGGATACTATTATATCAGAATTATACAGATTAATACATCAAACAGATAATTTAATTGAATTCGAGGAAAATGTTCGCACCTTGATGTATGAGGTGTTTACGTCCTTATTGGGGGACGTATTCACCAATATGAATACTGTCATTGTGAAGAAAAAACAAGCAGAAGGATGGTCCGTTGAAAGAAATGACGAAAGGGAAATTCAATTCACTTTTGGTGGAGTGAGATTTACACATACGCTTATGCATGATCCAGAAGGTCATGCCCACTATCCATTTGATGAATGGGCTGGATTTAAAAAGTACAAGCGTAGAAGTCCTTTTGTAGAAGTTAAGGTTGCCGAAATGGCCGCTGAAGGCACGTACCGGGATGTGGCTCATGTACTGAAAGAGTGGACAGCTGTAGATATTAGTCATTCAACGGTTGGAACGATTGTGAGAGAAGTTGGAGAAGCACAAGCCAAGGCGGATGAGGAAATGGTCACCGAATTAGAGGAGTCGGCTGAATTGCCAGAGGGTGAAGAAGTGGAGTTTCTCTATGCGGAGGCTGATGGGGTATTCGTTCGGGGAACGGAAAAGAAAAAAAGTCACGAGGTGAGCCATGCGATTGTTTATGAGGGCTGGGATAAGAATGGAAAAAGAGTATCTTTGCGTAATCAGAAAGTGATCATGACCACCAAGCCAACCTCGGAATTTTGGAAAGAAGTTCAAGCATTTACTGCCAACCACTATTCCCTGGAGAATACGAGAGTAGTAACAAATAGCGATGGTGGAGCCGGTTACACGGCTGAGAAGTTTCAAGAAGCCTTTTCTCAATCGGAATATCCAGTCCTAAACCAATTAGACTCTTACCATGTGTTTCAAGGGCTTAATCGAGCGCTTGGGGCCGGAAAGAGTGAGTATAAATCAGAGATACGAAAAGGGCTAGAGAAGCATGATCTGGAGCATTTTAACTTATGGCTAGACACTTACGAAAGCACGCTTGAGGACTCCAAAAAAGTCGAAAAGGTTAGGGACTTTCGCACGTATGTCTTGAACAATTGGGATCGTATTTTGGATTGGAGAAAGCGTGTAGATCATCCCCCAGAAGGCGCCAGAGGTCTAGGAGCTATGGAATCCAATCAGCGCCACGTTACCTATCGGATGAAGAAGCGAGGCATGCATTGGAGTCCAGAAGGTGCAGAGGCGATGGTAAAAGTTAAACAAGGCATACTAAACGGTACATTACGGGAAGTTTACCTTGAAAATCTTAAACGAAGCGCAAGAAAGCAGCGAGAAGTAAAACAGGTAGTCCGAATGGCTTCTTACCTGCGCCAACCCACACGTCCATCGATAGGCGTTAAACAAGGCTCAATCGGCGTATACGCACCTCATTCATCCGCGATTGGGAAGCTATCCAAAAGTTTTAGATAATCATCCTGGCATTTTAAGTTAGGTTCTTGGTCTTTAGAACCTAACTTAAAATGCCAGGGGACCAAGCGAAGACATTCGCGCGGTAGCCGAAAAAGCGTACAACTATAGAGTGCCGGAAATACTGGGGTGAAGAGGGTACCGAGAAAAGCTTGACACAAAC
>NZ_WOWT01000070.1:0-1690 GCF_009746545.1 Oceanobacillus sp. AG | reverse complement strand
GGGTCAGTGAACTGCGCCCTGTCAAGTGGACAGTGAAAAAATAAAAATCTATGCCGCAGCCTGGTACCTATATTCTAACGGTGCTAGGCTGTTTAATTTCGTTTGGTATCGTTCTTCATTATAAAATTCCATATAAGCGTCAATATCGTCCACTAATTCTTCATAGCTCGTGTAATGCTTTAGGTCATAACATTCGCATTTAAAATGACCAAAGAAGCTTTCAATCGGTGCGTTATCAATACAATTGCCTACACGTGACATACTGCGGGTCATCCCAGCTTCCGTCGTAAGGTAACGATATTCCTTTGATGTGTATTGTGAACCACGATCGCTGTGAATTAAAGGGGTTGCGTCAGGATTTGCCTCTATAGCTTCTTTTAGCGTGTTCATAACCAAAGGATTGTCATTATAGCGCCCAACCTGATAGGCGACAATCGAACCGTCATAAAGGTCCTTAATGGCACTTAAATAAGCCTTGTTACCAAAGCCATACGTCATATGCGTGATATCCGTTACCCACTTCTCATTCGGTTTCTCCGCAGTAAATTCACGATTTAAAATATTTTCTTCAATATTGATATAGCTTGTCTTCGTGGAATAGCCATTCGATCGACGAATATGCGATTTTAAGCCCATTTGAATCATTAAGCGTCGAATTCTTTTCTCGTCATATTGTTTCTTATATTTGCGATTGATCGCCATGGTTATTCGACGATAGCCGAAGTTACCGTTATACTTTCTGAATTCCTCTTTCACTTTTTTCATGAGCCATTCATTTTCCCTTTGTCGTTCCGTAGGTTTATGTTTCAACCATTTATAGTACCCGGATCGGGATACATCTAAAATTTCACAGAGTAATAGAATGGGTATTGTTGTCTCCTTGTGATAGTCATGAATCGCTTGAAATTTAGCTAGGTGTTTACCTAGTCGCGCTGCCCCATCCCCCTTTCGATTTCCTTCAACTTTTTTAATAAGCCATTTTCCGCCTCTAAATACTGATTACGGTGTTCCAGTTCTTTAATACGAAGTTGTAATTTCTCTTCTTCGGTAAGGCTAGCCTTTGATTCTAGAGTTTTTCCACGACGATCCTGAAGACCCTGTTTCCCATCTTTTCCATATTTACGTACCCAGCTATATACTTGTTGATAAGAAACGTTATACTTTTTAGCCGCCTCATGATAATTGCATTCGTTCGCAATCGTATATTGGACAATTTCAATGCGTTCTTGAAGTGTGGTTTTACGCCCTTTATTCATTGCTTCTCTTCCTCCAGTGGATTTAAATTCTTTTCCACTAGTATAATGCTTTACCCACCGGGATAAAACAGAACGACTTGAGATATCGAATTTTTTGCAGGTTTCTTCTAAGTTCCCCTCATGGTTCAAGTAAAACTCGACTGCTTGCATCTTCAATTCTTTAGAGTACGTTTTCGGACCTGTTGATTCCTTTAAACCCTCTACACCATGTAGTTGATATTTGCGAATCCAAGCCTGAATGGTAGTGTGGCTAACAGTGTATTTTTTTGCAACAACACTATCGGGCATCTTTCCCTCGAGCACATACAATACAGCTTGAATCTTTTCATCCAATGTGTGTTTCATTACTCGCTTAGACATAATAAATGCTCCCTTTTATAGTAATAGAGATTTTTTATTATTTCTCTGTCTACTATAAAGGGAGCATATCACAG
>NZ_WOWT01000069.1:0-1838 GCF_009746545.1 Oceanobacillus sp. AG | reverse complement strand
GAGGCTGGGACAAAACTCCAGTAAACAAAAAATTAAGGCGTGGGATCTACACTAAAAAGTATAGATCCCACGCCTTTTTTGTCGCTATTTTTGTAAACAAAAAGGACACCTTTTGATAAAATTAAAGTTACCACACAATAATTTTCGGAGGTGTCCTTATGTTTAACCATTATAACATGAACCAAGTAATTTTACCGCTAGATTTAGAAATGAAATTAAAAGAGAACGATATTGCCTTTGCGATCCATGATCTTGTCGAGAGTATTCCGGAAGAAGCTTTCGAGGATTTCTTACGACAAACTGGCCGTCCCGCCTACCATCCTCGTATGATGTTGAAAATCATTTTGTGTGGGTATACGCAATCCGTGTTTTCTGGTCGTAAAATAGAAGCTTTATTACAGGATAGTATCCGCATGATGTGGTTGGCTCAAGGACATGAACCCAGCTATCGCACCATCAATCGTTTCCGTTCTAATCCACTCATCGAAAACATACTACGTGAATGCTTTGTCCAGTTCCGGAATCAGCTTGTGGAAAAGGAATTGATTGAAGAGGAAGCCATTTTTATTGATGGTACAAAAATTGAAGCGAACGCAAATAAATTCACCTTTGTGTGGCGGAAATCCGTTGAAAAATATAGTGATAAGCTAATCGAAAAGTCCAATCAACTGTACGATGAGCTGTTGGAGAAGGAGATCATCCCGGCAATAGAGCGAGAAACAGAAGCGGAACTTTCCGTTAAAGAAATGGAAGAAGTAGTCGAAAAGTTAGATGAAAAGGTTGAGGAATACGATAAAAAAATCGAAGCTTGTGAGGTTGGTAGCGAACGAAAGAAAATCCGTTCCGAACGTAAATTTCCAAAACAAGCTCGCAAACAGTTTAACGATTTCATCACCCGTAAGCAAAAGTATGAAAACGATATGGAGATTTTCGGAGAGCGCAATAGTTATTCAAAGACGGACCCAGATGCGACGTTTATGCGCATGAAGGACGACTACATGAAGAACGGTCAATTGAAAGCTGGTTACAATGTCCAGATTGCAACGGAAGGTCAATACGCACTCGCTTACGATGTTTTCCCAAACCCGACAGATACACGCACCTTAATTCCTTTTCTCGATTCGATTGAAGAAAACTTTTTCGAACTGCCGGAACACATTGTCGCGGATGCCGGATATGGCAGTGAACAGAATTATGAAGATGTCATCGAGAATCGAAATCGAACGCCACTTATTACATATAATCAATATCGAAAGGAGAAGAAAAAGAAGCATAAGAACAACGCTTTTCATGTAGATAATTGGGAATATAACGAGGACGAAGATACTTTTCTGTGCCCAAATGGACGGAAAGTACGGTTTAGCTATCATTCCAAACGAACAGACAGGTACGGATTCACCCGTGAATTTAAAGTGTACGAATGTGAGGACTGTTCGGGCTGTCCACTCCGGGATTTATGCACGAAAGCAAAAAAAGGGAATAACCGAAGAGTCTACATTAATGAAAAGTGGGAGTCCCAAAAAGAATATGTACGTACGAAGCTTTCAGACGAGAAAACTGGTGAAATTTACGGAAAACGTAAAATTGATGTAGAACCAGTGTTCGGTTTCTTGAAGGCTAATTTGGCGTTCACTCGTTTTTCTGTCAGAGGAAAACAGAAAGTGAAAAATGAATTAGGATTTGCATTGATGGCGGTGAACTTGAGGAAGAAAGCCGCCATGAACAGCAAAATCGTGCCGGGAGATAGAGAAACTCCTAAAAAAAAGGTTCCAAGCAAACTTTTTATTGCTTGGAACCTTTTTATTTACTATTTTTGGCTAGTTATGTCCCAGCCCCTT
>NZ_WOWT01000068.1:0-2011 GCF_009746545.1 Oceanobacillus sp. AG | reverse complement strand
GCGCGCCCAGCAAGCCGTTAATTGCTAGTTGGTGAAAGTCCAACCTGAGTAGGTGCCAAGACGCTCAGTAGCTGACAGGCAACTGGTGGAGAAATCCTAAGGTTGAAGCCCTGTGACAAAGTAACTCGATTTAGAGTGCGAGCGACCTAACAGGTTGTAACATTAAGTGAATCCTGCCGCCTCGTCAATTACAACCCTCATAGAGGATAAAGGGGAAGTTGAGCCTGGGTAATATAGGCGAAAACCACGGACGGTGTGAAGAGCTTGGAAAGACAACACCTAAGAATCCCTCGGGGTATGGGGAGCGACATGTTAGGAAAGTAATTAACGGAACTGGGGATACCCTCCCCGGTCACTTCCTACGGGAAGTAAAACAGAAACCTATAAGCTTAAAAGTGAAGTGGTAGATGGGTCGAGAGGGAGTCGGAGGGGGTCATAGTACCGATGATGACAACGACAACATAACGTTGTCTAGGGAAGGACGGCAATAGCCAATACCCTACTTCGTTCAGATGTTCAAAGGAGGTAAGAGTCAGTGAATGCCAAGAAAATGGCTAACTACACCAGTAAAGCAAAAGCTCAAGAACTCTGGAAAACATTATACCTTTGTGCCAAGGAAAGTAAGACACGTCGATTTCATGCTTTATACGATAAAATTTATCGCCCTGATATCTTGTGGGAAGCATGGCAAAGAGTGAAAAGGAAAAGAGGAAGTGGAGGCGTAGACTCGCAAACATTGGAGGATATTGAGTCGTATGGAGAGAAGAAATTTCTAAACGAACTTTATCTCGAATTGAAAGAGAAACGATATCGTCCGCAGCCCGTCTTACGTACCTACATTCCGAAAGATGATGGAACGAAACGTCCATTAGGAATTCCAACGATAAAGGACAGAGTCGCACAAATGGCAACGAAATTAGTAATCGAACCAATCTTTGAAGCTGACTTCAAAGACTGTTCCTATGGATTTCGACCCAAACGAAATGCTCATCAAGCGATAGCGAAAATAAGAAAAGAGAGTAGGAAAAACTATTGGGTATTAGACGTCGATATCCAAGGCTACTTTGATAACATTAACCATGACAAACTGATGAAACTGGTAGAACAACGCATTAGTGACCGAAGGGTATTAAAGCTAATACGGAAATGGCTACAGGTAGGAATCATGGAAGAAGGTAAGGTTAGGCATTCCATATTAGGAGCACCTCAAGGAGGGGTAATCTCTCCGTTACTTTCTAATATCTATCTACATGTCATGGACTCTCTTTGGGAAAAGAAATTCAGCCATTTGGGGACGATTGTTCGCTATGCGGACGATTTTGTGATTTTATGTGAAAGGAAAGCACACGCCTTAGAGAGCATACGGGTTATTCAAGCAATCATGAATAAACTAGATCTCTCACTACATCCAGAGAAATCAAGGCTCGTCAACATTTGGGATGACAGTGATGGATTTGACTTTCTTGGATTTCATCATCGTAAATTCCCCATCCGTAAGAAGGGTGGACATACATTCTTTATCATGAATCATATCCCAAGCAAGAAAGCGATGAAGAAAATGCGGAAGAAAATAAAAGACTATACAGAACCTCGCTATAAACTGTTTATGGATATAGAGGAACTAGTGAAGGGATTGAACCGTAGGCTTCAAGGATTCAAGAACTATTACCAGCTCTCTCCATTATCCAAGAGGTGGCTGAATCGCATTGACTGGTATGTGTTACAACGCTTAACCCTTTTCAACAATAAGAAAAGAAATAAAAAGCATAAACATGCCTATCTTCGAGAAACGGTAAAGCAAGTTGAACACCTATTGGTGAAATTAGCAGATTAAGTCCGTAAAGCCAAAGGAAGAAGAACGTCGGAAAGCCGTATGAGGGAAAACTTCATGTACGGTTTGATGAGGGGGAACAGGAAAAGGAATTGCCCTCTTGTCTGGCTTAGTAAGGTGGAACACCCTGAAACCCGAGGACAAGAAGGCAACTATCTAATTCCTGTTTTCTACTCTACA
>NZ_WOWT01000067.1:0-2093 GCF_009746545.1 Oceanobacillus sp. AG | reverse complement strand
GCAAACCGCTTAGCGCGTGTTCTGAGACAACGTGGAGTAACCTCAGAAGACCGAGTAGGCTTATTAATGGAACGGTCATTGGATATGATTGTGGGGATGCTGGCGATATTAAAGGCGGGTGGCGCTTATTTGCCAATCGACCCTGCATATCCAGCTGAACGTATTGATTATATGCTTGAAGACAGTGGCTCTAAAATTGTGCTAAGTCAGACAAAAGTGATTGAACAGCTGTGGGAAGAAAAACAGTGGAAAGGCGATTGTCTGGATGTAAGAAAGATAGATTTTGAAGGAATGGATGAATCCAATTTGACGCCTGTAAACCAATCACGGAATTTAGCTTATGTGATGTATACTTCTGGCACAACTGGAAAACCTAAAGGGGTGATGATCGAACATATCGGGATTCCAAATTTAGTTAATTCTTTCAAGACAGCTTTTAAACTAAAAAATGGAGACAGGATCACCCAGTTCGCAAATTATACATTTGACACTTCTGTAGGTGAAATATGGACTGCTTTATTAACCAGTTCAACTTTAATTCTAGTGCCAGAAGATGCGATTTATAATTATGGTGCTTTCGAAAGGTTGGTGCTTCAACAAAGAGTTAATGCTCTAATATTACCTCCTACGTATCTAAAACATCTGGATAAGAATTCATTCAGCTTTGTTCGAAATATTATTGTAGGGGGATCAGCTAGTACACCTTCTTTGGCTAAAGAATGGAAGAATATATATATAAATGCATATGGGCCTACTGAGACGACAGTTACATCGACCCTTTGGACTGAAGTTGAAGCGAATCAAAACGAACATATATCCTCGGTACCTATAGGAAAACCTGTTTATAATACACAAATTTATATATTAAATGATGATTTGCAATTACAACCTATTGGAATTGCAGGCGAGATGTATATTAGTGGAGATAGCGTAGCGAGAGGATATCTTAACCGCTCTGAATTAACGAAAGAAAAATTTGTACCAAATCCATTTTCTCCTGGAGAAAAAATGTATCGAACAGGCGATTTAGCCCGTTATCTGCCAGACGGAAACATTGAGTTTCTTGGCCGGATTGACCACCAGGTTAAGATTCGAGGATATCGGATTGAGTTAGGAGAGATTGAGAGCACCCTTTTAGAACATCCGAATGTGAAAGACACGACTGTAATGGATTGGAAAGAAGGAGAAAGTGAAACATTTTTATGTGCCTATGTGGTTTTTAAAGAACCAGTTCCAAGCGCAGAACTTAGAGATTATTTAAGTCAAAAGCTTCCCGCTTACATGGTTCCATCATTTTTTGAAGAATTGGATTCAATTCCATTGACTTCAAACGATAAAATAGACCGAAAAGCATTACCTAAGCCAGATATATCTAATCAGTCAAAAGAATATGTGGCACCAACGACAGAATTGGAAAAGAAATTAGTTGAGATATGGGAAGAAGTATTAGAAGTTGAACGGATAGGGGTTACCGATAACTTCTTTAACTTGGGAGGGCATTCATTAAAAGCAATTCAATTAATATCCAATATCCATAAAGAGTTACAGATTGAAATTCCTGTACGAGTTATCTTTGAATACCCAACTGTACAACAACTGGCTCGTTCCTTGCAAAATCAAGAACGTGTAGAAAGTCAATCAATTGAACCAATTCCGGAACGTTCATATTATCCATTGTCTTCTGCACAAAAAAGAATATACGTGCTCCAACAGATGGATTTAAGCGTTACACATTATAATATGCCAGGTGCGTTTTTCTTGGAAGGTTCCTTGGAGCATCAGCGTTTGGAGCGCGCAATCCAGAAACTTATAGAGCGTCATGACCCCTTCGGACTTCTTTTGAAGTAGTTCATGGGGAGCCGGTTCAAATAGTTCATGAAGAAATGAACTTTACATTGGAGGTAAACCAAGCTTTAGAAGAAGATATTCAGGAGAAGATGCAGGAATTTATTCAGCCATTCAATTTAGAGAAGAACCCGTTATTCCGTGCGGAATTGATTCAGTTAGGGAATGAAAAGCATCTACTGTTGATAGATATGCATCACATCATATCGGATGGGGTGTCTATGGGAGTACTGTTTAATGATTTATCC
>NZ_WOWT01000066.1:0-2394 GCF_009746545.1 Oceanobacillus sp. AG | reverse complement strand
TGTGTTTTGCAAGTAAAAAGTACACAACATTGCAATGAAAATATACATAAGCTTGCCAACCGATTTTTGTTCAGTTATTTCTTGATAATGCATGGGTGATTCTGAAGCTATCACCAGTAAAGTTTAATATATGCGCATGATGGATAACACGATCAACCAATGCTGCCGTTAACCTCGAGTCCCCAAATATTCGATTCCATTGGCTAAACTCTAAATTAGAAGTAATGATGAGGCTTTTCTGTTCATACCAGTCAGAAATAAGTTGGAAAAAAAGTTCAGCTCCTTCTGTATTGAAGGGAACATAGCCCATTTCATCCAAAATGATAAGATCAACATTTCTGAATTTGCCTTTGAAAGATGCTAGTTTGTCCTCTTTCCAAGCTTTCTCCAAGTTAGCTACTAAATCGGATACCCTATAGAACCTAGCCTCCTTTCCCATCCCACATGCTTTATAGCCTATGGCTGTGGCCAAATGTGTTTTACCAGTACCTGGTGATCCAGTTAAAATTAAGTTTTCCTTCGCCTGTATAAAGTTCAAGCTTTCTAGCTCTTTTTCATCCATCTGAGGTGGCAAATGAATCTGATCGTGCCATTGAAAAGTAGATAAAGACTTTTCTTGGAGGAACCGAGCTTTTTTAATCAGTCGCTCTACTTTAGCGGATTCCCGTAGTTCTAATTCCTTGGACAGTAAAGCTTTCAAGTACTGTTCTGGGTTTTCAAATGGAATATCCTCATATATCTCAGCTGTGTGAGCGAGGCGAAGAGATTTGCACATTTCTTTTAATTCGTTCACCGTACTTCACCTGCCACTTTAGATAATTTTTGAAGTAAATCATATTTCGCCCAATCAATGTCATAGGGATGGTTTTCTGGCTCTTGAAGTTCTGATGATTGCTTAGCTACTAGTTCATAGAAATGTTCGTTGATTTCACTCATCTCATGAGTGCTGAGTAATGAAATTAACCACTTCATGCGCTCCTTTCTAATATCGTAATTCGTCACCTTAATGTATTCAGCTATGCGTCCTGGTAAATAAGCAGCGTGACGTGAGTAGTCTACTACTCGTGGTTTCGTTAACCAGCTTTTTAGAATAGAGTCCCAAGGTATTTTACGACCTTTATGCATATATGGCCGATAATCTTCTAAAAGTATTTCTCCATGAGGAGAAACTACTTTGAAGCTATCCCAATATTTTATAAGCATTAACTGTGAATAATTATATCCTCTAGGAACATAAACTTTTGCCTTGTCTATTACAATCTCTCCATATTTATTTGCTTGCGCCTTCTCCTCTTTAAAGACAGGATATTCTTCTTCAGGCAATGCCAATAGATATTGATTTTCTTCTTCCACAAGTTCATTAATCGTACGATTCTTTTCATAATGGATACGATCCCGGTCCGTTATCAAGTGCTTCTCTAACAATTGTGTTAAATGCTGAAAATCTCTAATCACTGGGGCAGGAGTAATAAAGTTATATCTAATATAGCCGACTTTATTTTCTACATTACCTTTTTCATGACCAGAATAAGCATTACAGGCCTGTGGCTCAAAACCATAGAAATTCGCAAACTGCATAAACTCATTCGTAAATTCCGTTTCCCTGTTCTGTCCTCTTGGCTTAACCACAGCTGTTTTCATATTATCAATACGGACTTTCCTAGGAACTCCACCCAGTTGCTTAAACATTTTTTTCATCCCATAGAAGAGACATTCTTGATTCTCCCCTGGTAATGGTACGGCATAGGCATCATTACTAAATGGCAGTGTCATTACAAGACAATGAACATCTATGTATTTACCATCCTTCACTGCTTCCATAAGACCAAAGTCAAGTTGTGCTTCAGCTGGCGGGTGGATGAGACGCTCATAGTTTTCATCAAACTTTTCTTCGTCTGAAACCTCTTTTCCTTCTCGCCATTCTTGAATGAAATTGCAAACTGTTCGATAAGAACCCGGGAAGCCCATCTCTTTTAAACTGGAAAACAATTGATTGTTTTTCCTTCTCAACTTCTTTTTTAACTTCTGATCTTCCAAAAGCCAATCTATAACGATTTCACCCCATTCCTCCTCATACATCATTCCTTTCTTTATTTTAGTTTTTTCTTTTGGTATTTGTTCATTATCTGCATATTTTTTTGCAGTTCTCCAATTGATTTTATGAATCTTAGCTATCTCATTAACAGATAATGATTTATCATTTCTTAAACATTTGATAGAATTGATTTCAGGCATTGTCAGCATTCCTTTCGACCTCCACTGTTTTGATTCGACACCAATAACAGTAGGTTATAATTTGGAGGCTGGCAAGCCTTTTTTATTTTCTAAGAACTTTATTGCAGCGTTATGTACTTTTACGCTGCATTATTATGTACTTTTATTTTGCCATAAACA
>NZ_WOWT01000065.1:0-2980 GCF_009746545.1 Oceanobacillus sp. AG | reverse complement strand
GACCATCAAGGCAAAACAAAGCTATATTATTTACTGTAACTTAGTTAAGTGAATAAGGGCGCACGGTGGATGCCTTGGCACTAGGAGCCGATGAAGGACGGGACTAACACCGATATGCTCCGGGTAGTTGTAAGTAAACGTTAATCCGGAGATTTCCGAATGGGGCAACCCACTGTCCGTAATGGGACAGTACGTATACCTGAATACATAGGGTGTACGAGGCAGACCTGGGGAACTGAAACATCTCAGTACCCAGAGGAAGAGAAAGCAAATGCGATTTCCCAAGTAGCGGCGAGCGAAACGGAACGAGCCCAAACCAGTAAGCTTGCTTACTGGGGTTGTAGGACACTCCATTGGAGTTACAAAGAAATTCTTTAGATGAATCGATCTGGAAAGATCAGCCATAGAAGGTAACAGCCCTGTAATCGAAAAAGAGTTTCCTCCGGAGTGTATCCTGAGTACGGCGGAACACGTGGAATTCCGTCGGAATCCGGGAGGACCATCTCCCAAGGCTAAATACTCCCTAGTGACCGATAGTGAACCAGTACCGTGAGGGAAAGGTGAAAAGCACCCCGGGAGGGGAGTGAAAGAGAACCTGAAACCGTGCGCTTACAAGTAGTCGAAGCGCATTTATGCGTGACGGCGTACCTTTTGTAGAATGGACCGGCGAGTTACGATTACATGCAAGGTTAAGTGGAAGACACGGAGCCGCAGCGAAAGCGAGTCTGAATAGGGCGAATGAGTATGTGGTCGTAGACCCGAAACCGTGTGATCTACCCATGTCCAGGGTGAAGGTCAGGTAACACTGACTGGAGGCCCGAACCCACGTATGTTGAAAAATGCGGGGATGAGGTGTGGGTAGGGGTGAAATGCCAATCGAACACGGAGATAGCTGGTTCTCTCCGAAATAGCTTTAGGGCTAGCCTCAAAAATAGAGTACTGGAGGTAGAGCACTGATTGGACTAGGGGCCCTCACCGGGTTACCGAATTCAGTCAAACTCCGAATGCCAGCTACTTGTTTTTGGGAGTCAGACTGCGGGTGATAAGATTCGTAGTCGAGAGGGAAACAGCCCAGACCGCCAGCTAAGGTCCCAAAGTATACGTTAAGTGGAAAAGGATGTGGAGTTGCCCAGACAACCAGGATGTTGGCTTAGAAGCAGCCACCATTTAAAGAGTGCGTAATAGCTCACTGGTCGAGTGACTCTGCGCCGAAAATGTACCGGGGCTAAACGTATCACCGAAGCTGCGGATTGTTCTTACGAACAATGGTAGGAGAGCGTTCTAAGTGCTGCGAAGTCAGACCGTGAGGACTGGTGGAGCGCTTAGAAGTGAGAATGCCGGTATGAGTAGCGAAAAAAGAGTGAGAATCTCTTTCACCGAATGCCTAAGGTTTCCTGAGGAAGGCTCGTCCTCTCAGGGTTAGTCGGGACCTAAGCCGAGGCCGACAGGCGTAGGCGATGGACAACAGGTTGATATTCCTGTACCACCTCATGATCGTGATTGAGCGATGGGGGAACGCAGAAGGATAAGGAATGCGCACCGATGGATGTGTGCGCCCAAGCAGTAAGAAAGTCAGATAGGTAAATCCGTCTGGCAATTTCAAGCTGTGACGGGGAGGGAAATAGAGTACCGAAGTTCCGGATTTCACGCTGCCAAGAAAAGCCTCTAGCCAGATCATAGGTGCCCGTACCGCAAACCGACACAGGTAGGCGAGGAGAGTATCCTAAGGTGAGCGGGAGAACTCTCGTTAAGGAACTCGGCAAAATGACCCCGTAACTTCGGGAGAAGGGGTGCTTCTTTTAGAAGAAGCCGCAGTGAATAGGCCCAAGCGACTGTTTATCAAAAACACAGGTCTCTGCGAAGCCGAAAGGCGAAGTATAGGGGCTGACACCTGCCCGGTGCTGGAAGGTTAAGGGGAAGAGTTAGCCGTAAGGCGAAGCTTAGAACCGAAGCCCCAGTAAACGGCGGCCGTAACTATAACGGTCCTAAGGTAGCGAAATTCCTTGTCGGGTAAGTTCCGACCCGCACGAAAGGTGCAACGACTTGGGCACTGTCTCAACGAGAGACCCGGTGAAATTATACGATGTGTGAAGATGCACATTACCCGCGACAGGACGGAAAGACCCCGTGGAGCTTTACTGTAGCTTGATATTGACTGTTTGTGCAGCTTGTACAGGATAGGTGGGAGCCGTGGAATCGGGAGCGCTAGCTTCCGTGGAGGCACCCGTGGGATACCACCCTAGCTGTATGAACATTCTAACCCAGGACCGTGATCCGGTCCGGAGACAGTGTCAGGCAGGCAGTTTGACTGGGGCGGTCGCCTCCCAAAAGGTAACGGAGGCGCCCAAAGGTTCCCTCAGAATGGTTGGAAATCATTCGCAGAGTGTAAAGGCACAAGGGAGCTTGACTGCGAGACCTACAAGTCGAGCAGGGACGAAAGTCGGGCTTAGTGATCCGGTGGTTCCGCATGGAAGGGCCATCGCTCAACGGATAAAAGCTACCCCGGGGATAACAGGCTTATCTCCCCCAAGAGTTCACATCGACGGGGAGGTTTGGCACCTCGATGTCGGCTCATCGCATCCTGGGGCTGTAGTCGGTCCCAAGGGTTGGGCTGTTCGCCCATTAAAGCGGTACGCGAGCTGGGTTCAGAACGTCGTGAGACAGTTCGGTCCCTATCCGTCGTGGGCGCCTGGAAGTTTGAGAGGAGCTGTCCTTAGTACGAGAGGACCGGGATGGACACACCGCTGGTGTACCAGTTGTTCCGCCAGGAGCATAGCTGGGTAGCTACGTGTGGAAAGGATAAGTGCTGAAAGCATCTAAGCATGAAGCCCCCCTCAAGATGAGACTTCCCATCACTTCGAGTGAGTAAGATCCCTCAGAGACGATGAGGTTGATAGGTTCGAGGTAGAAGCATGGTGACATGTGGAGCTGACGAATACTAATCGATCGAGGACTTAACTAACTTCTATTTTGATGTCGT
>NZ_WOWT01000064.1:0-2997 GCF_009746545.1 Oceanobacillus sp. AG | reverse complement strand
TGTAAACTAGCACATTATTCCAGGTCATCTATTTCAAACTAATTCAGCTGTTTATCTGGGGTAATGTGCTATTATTTTCACTTTATTTCATATGTGAAAAAGAATATGCACGCTATTTCTCTACTATTTCAAGAAAAAAAGATGCCTTTCAAAAGACATCTTCTTCTCTCATTAATTCAATGGGCGCCACACGTATCTTGTAAACATCGGGGTGGCGAAGATTAAATGCGACTGACCCCTTATACATCACAAACCAATCATCGTAGTCCTTCCCAATAATAAAATTCAAATAGTCGCTCTGGAATTTTATTTCTACAGGCATCCCTTCATACACAATAAAAGCCTCTTGCCCAATCCATATCTGCCAGGCATTATGATTAGAAATCATGATTCCTTCTTTCATCACAGACCACTTTCCTCAGCTGCCAGACGCACGATTTCTTCATCAATCTGTTCTTTCTTCTGTTGCGCTCCATATAAAAGACAATTCGTCGTTAATGTATTGATAATACGGGGCCAACCTTGTGATCGTAACGCGATTGCTTCCATGGCCGTAGGACTGAATATTGGTATTCTTGATCCCGCTAACTTTAAATGGTGTTCTATATACGCGTAAACATCTTCTTTGCTTAATGCTTGCATTTGATATCTCATGATAATACGTTGAGCCAATGGTCGATGATGATTTAAATTTAACCGTGTTTTTAAATGCGGTAAACCAGATAGTATGAGAATAAATGGATTCGTCGAATCCATTTGAAAGTTAAAGAGAATGGCTAGATCCTGTAAAAATGCATCCTTTGCCATGTGCATTTCATCAAGAATGAAGACTGGAGTAATTTTACGTTCCTCCACCATTTGTTCAATGCCTGATTGAATCTGGCGAAATAGATCTACTTTGCGGAATTTGGGTTCTTCACCTAAACCATAAGCCAACCCTCGGTAAAAATCCATCACTCCTCCAGTAGACAATGGAAAATAGACGACATGATACAAAGATGGATTGAGTGACTCCTTAAAACTTCGTAATGTAAATGTTTTTCCAGCCCCAGGATCACCTATAATTAAACCGATTCCTTTCGACTTTTGTAAGTACGCTAAACCATTTAATGCTCCTTGATAAATCGTAGATTCAAACGCATCCACATGATTCATCTCTTTGGTAAATGGCATCTTAGCCAACGAATAAAAGGATTTATACATGATCCGTCTCTCCCTTCCGTTGAACCGTATCCATTATCGCAAATGGGGATGGGGCTCGTTTGACATGCGCATTATCTTCCATGTTAACGGCTATCGCTTGTGCTACTTTTTTTCCATCTTCAAACACATACACCGCTCGATCATCGAGTCGAAGATCAATCTTCTGACCAATGAAAGAAGCGGGAACTTCATATAATTTCTTATCCAACGTAATCGTCCCATCTAATTTTACGACTCTTTTTGCTCTTTTTAAAAATACTGTCTCTAGTATGGAATGATCCTCTAAAAATGTGATATGATCTAATTGGGATTGAAATACTTGATGGGGTGTCTTTCCATCAAGAGAGGCGTGTGGCTTCCGGTGGTAATCCTCCTCTAGCCACCGCCCAAATCTTTCATTTAGCTCTTCCAGCGAATCGGCTGGATTACTTTTTAATAATGGATAGAACCTCGTTTGAATCGTTTTGAACAGCCTCTCTATTTTCCCTTTACTTTTAGGGTCATATGGCTGTGTATGAACTAAAGTAATTCCCAACTGCGCACAGGCATACTGCAGGGTTTCTGATCGATAAATCTTTCCGTTATCGGCATAAATCATCGTCGGTTTTCCATATCGCAGAAGTGCTTCTTTTGTTACTTCTCGAAGGCCATCAAATTTCTCCGAAGAAAAAAATTCCGCGTAAGGTACGATTCTTGAACAATCATCGATGTATGCAATAAGAAATGTTTTCTTCATTTTCCCTTCCATTCGGATGTACGGACCATGCGATAAATCTGCCTGCCATAATACATTAACTTTATCATGAGAAAAACGCTTTCTCTCTCTTTCTGGATAAAAACTCATATGATGCTTTCCAGCTAGCTTGTGTTTTTTTAATAATCGGTTAATCGTGGCATAAGAAACATGATCCTTTTGAATTTCACCACGTTGAATTAATTGTTCGTAGAACACAGTTATTGGCATATGCAGATATTCTTCTTTTCTTATTTTGAGAATATGATCCTCATCATCTGGAGAGAGCCTGCGAGAACCTCCACGATCTGCCCGTCTTTTCGGCTTTAAAGCCTCGAATCCATTTCTTCGGTAATTTAAATGCCATTCTTGGATCGTTTTCGCTGCAACCTTTCGTTCTCCATAATAGGGTACCTGATGTACTTTTCCTTCCAGTTCTTGAAAATACTCTTTTGGTTCTCTTTGCTTATTAAAGAGCGGCGCAATCAAGCCATAACGAAATAAAGCAATTTCTTCCCGCGTTTTTTCATCCATTGGATTTGCCTCCTTTTATTAGAAGGACAACCGGTTATCCATTGCTTTTATTCTACTTTGTTCGCCAATACTTGCATAGGCAAAAGTTATGTGGGACAGTCTTTATTTTTTTATCACGAAAATTATGGTAAAATTAATGTGCCCATAAAATATGATGATAAGTGACCCCAGCTCCTTTGAAAGAAGGAAGATATGCCAGTATCTTGGATCATTTTCTTGTATTTTAGGGCTTCTTTTTTAGTGTTTTTAGATAACCCATTCGAATACCCTTCGTGCACAAAATAGCTATGAATCCAATGTATTCCTTTGTAAAACCGCTTGATATGTTGTTCTAGCAGTTGCCGGCCACCCCTACGCAAATCCCCATTCAAATAGCGCTCAATCCCTTTAAAGATCATATATAATGTATATTGAAAATAAGGAATCAAAAAACTTGGCAGAATAGAAATGGTGATGCCGCAAGCTAAGCAAAGATAACGACAAATCGGTAGTCGTATATGTTCATCTTCTTCAATACCATATCGCCA
>NZ_WOWT01000063.1:0-3834 GCF_009746545.1 Oceanobacillus sp. AG | reverse complement strand
TTGAGAGCACCCTTTTAGAACATCCGAATGTGAAAGACACGACTGTAATGGATTGGAAAGAAGGAGAAAGTGAAACATTTTTATGTGCCTATGTGGTTTTTAAAGAACCAGTTCCAAGCTCGGAACTTAGAAATTATTTAAGTCAAAAGTTGCCCGCTTACATGGTTCCATCATTTTTTGAAGAATTGGATTCAATTCCATTGACTTCAAACGGTAAAATAGACCGAAAAGTATTACCCAAGCCAGATATATCTAATCAGTCAAAAGAATATGTGGCACCAACAACAGAATTGGAAAAGAAATTAATAGAGATATGGCAAGAAGTGTTGGGAATTGAACAGATAGGAGTGACTGATCACTTTTTTGAAATAGGTGGTGATTCAATTAAAGCTATTCAAATAGCATCTATGTTGCAGAAGGCAGATCTTACAATTAGTGTGAACCATCTGTTATATTCGTCAACTATTAGAAATCTAATCCCTTATATTAAAAAGAAAGAACAAAGAGTGAATCAGGATCCAATTCAAGGTGAAGTACCTTTAACACCCATTCAACTAGAATTTTTTGAACGGGAGCAGAGTTATTTAGAACACTTTAACCAATCAATGCTGCTATTTAGCTCGGAAAATCTTGAAGAATCATTAGTAAGTCACGTTCTGGAAAGATTAGTAGAACATCATGATGCTTTAAGAATGATCTATAAAAAGGATAAAGATAAATGGGTTCAGTTTAATCGCGAAATTAAAAAGGATAATATCTTTGAATTCGATGTAATTGACTTAAATGGTAAAAATGATGCTTCAGAAAAAATAGAGAATGAGTCCAATAAATCGCAAGGTGGTTTAAACATTTCAAAAGGACCTCTGATGAAAATTACCTTATTTAAAACGGATTATGGAGATTATTTATTATTTGTGATCCATCATTTAGTGATAGATGGCGTGTCGTGGAGGATATTGCTAGAGGACTTTGAATGCGGTTACAAACAGGCGGTCGAGAGTCATCTGGTTAAACTACCATCAAAAACACACTCTTTTATGGATTGGTCAAACGTATTGAATATATACTCAGAAAGTAAAGAACTTTTGAAGGAAGTAAATTATTGGCGCGATATTTGTCAGACTAAATTGTTGCCTCTTAAAAAAGACAGACAAACCACAATAAATTTGGTTAAGGACTCTGATGATATAATAATAACTCTAAATAAAAAGAAAACGAAGCAATTATTAAGTCAAACCCATTATGCGTATAATACAGAAATTAATGATATTTTATTGACAGCTTTAGGAATAACTTTATCAGAATGGGTGGGGACGGACAAAATAGGGGTTTTACTGGAAGGTCATGGAAGAGAGGAGATTCATGATGAATTTAACTTTAATCGTACAATAGGTTGGTTTACAAGTTGCTTTCCTGTAGTGCTTAATTTTTCTGATTCAACTTCTAATATAGTTTTGGAGGAAAGATTGTCATATTATATTAAAAATGTAAAAGAAATATTAAGAAACATACCTAATCGTGGTATAGGATATGGTGTTTTGAAATATTTAAGTAAAGAAGGGTTAGCTGTTAACAACATCGATCAGTTCTCTCCAGAAATAGTATTTAATTATTTAGGGCAATTTGATAGGGGAAGTCAAACATATAAAGATAATATGTTTGAAATATCTTCTTTACACACTGGTAGGGAAATTAATCCTAATATGAAGAGAAACTATACTTTAGAAATGAATGGATATGTATTAAATAAACAATTAACTTTTTTAATTAGTTATAGCAATAAGCAATATGATAAAGGAACGATATCGGAATTGGCCGAAAATTTTAAAGCAAATCTAGAAAGAATAATTGAACACTGTTTAAATAAGACTAAGTCAGAGAAGACACCAAGTGATCTCGGAGATAAAGATCTTTCAATAGAAGAATTAGATTATATGAGAAGCATGTTAGAAACAAAAAGGAGTGAATATTAGTGTCTAGTAAAGTTGAAATAGAAAAAGTTTATGATTTATCACCTATGCAAGAGGGAATGTTATATCATTCTCTCTTGGAAGAAAATACTGAAGCATATTTTGTACAAATATCTTTTTCAATAAAAGGTTCCTTGGATATAAAAATTTTTGAGAAAGCTATTAAGCAGCTGGTCCAACGGCATGAGATTTTAAGAACTACTTTTTTCTATAAAAATGTTAAAAAACCAAAACAGGTAGTGTTAAATAATAAAAATGCACAAATAAATTTTAGAGATTTATCTGATTTAACGGAAGAGGAATCTTCAAACTTTATTAAATCTTACTTTTTAGATGATCGAAAACACAAATTTGATTTAGAAAGGGACATATTAATTCGCTTTACTATTTTTAAGCTAAGCGATGTGGATTTTAAAGTAGTTTGGAGCTTTCCACATATTTTATTAGATGGTTGGAGTCTTGGAATTGTTCTTAAAGAACTTTTTATTAATTATGAATCTATAAAAAATGGTACGCCATTAGAATTGGAAATAGCCAAACCCTTTAAAAATTTTATAAACTGGCTTGGTGAACAGAATTATGAGCAGGCTTTAGATTACTGGAAGAGTTTTTTAGATGGATACGAAACAAGGGCAATTTTACCAACTATGAATATTCATATGGAAAGTAATAGAGAGCAAAAAAAATTTGAGTTTGACCTTGGGGAGAGACTGACACGGAATCTAATTCTATTAAGTAAAAAGCTTAATGTGACACTTAACACAATGATTCAGGCGATTTGGGGCATTTTATTACAAAGGTATACAAATCGGGATGATGTTATTTTTGGGGCTGTTCATTCAGGAAGAACGGCAGATATAGAGGGTATTGATAATATGGTAGGCTTATTCATCAATACAATTCCTGTTAGGGTAGGTCCGGGTAATACTTTTAGAGATTTTGTTACGAATATACAAGAACAGGCTACAGTCTCAGCAACGTATGGCTTTTATCCTCTTTATAAAATTCAGGAACAAAGTGTACACAAAAGAAATTTATTTGACCATATTATTGTATTTGAAAATTACCCTCTGTCTAGTGAATTGAGTAATGCACGGGATTTACAGATTAGTGACTTGACTTCTTTAGAACAAACAAACTACCCTTTATCAATTGCGGTGTATCCGGGGAAATCGCTTAAGTTCAAAATTTCATATGATGAATACTTATATGATGAGAATTTTATTTTTTCTTTTGAGAACCACATTAAACAAGTAGCTTCTATTGTTTCAGATAATTTAAATATCGATATTAAACAAATAGATATGTTGACAGAACAGGAGAAGCATCGACTGTTGATTGAATTTAATGATACAGAAATGCTATATCCGAAAGAGAAAACAATCCATTCCTTGTTCGAAGAACAAGTGGAAAAGGATCCCCATCAAGTAGCTGTGGTATTTCAAGAAAAACAGCTTACTTATAAGGAATTGAATGAGCGGGCAAACCGCTTAGCGCGTGTTCTGAGACAACGTGGAGTAACCTCAGAAGATCGAGTAGGCTTATTAATGGAACGGTCATTGGATATGATTGTGGGGATGCTGGCGATATTAAAGGCGGGCGGCGCTTATTTGCCAATCGATCCTGCATATCCAGCTGAACGTATTGATTATATGCTTGAAGACAGTGGATCTAAAATTGTGCTAAGTCAGACAAAAGTGATTGAACAGCTGTGGGAAGAAAAGCAGTGGGAAGGCGATTGTCTAGATGTAAGAAAGATAGATTTTGAAGGAATAGATGAATCCAATTTGACGCCTGTGAACCAATCACGGAATTTGGCTTATGTAATTTATACTTCAGGTACAACTGGAAAACCTAAGGGTGT